>JANNRY010000523.1:0-8569 GCA_031401935.1 Betaproteobacteria bacterium
ACCGCACTCAGCGGTGCATCAATTTTTGCATCAATCGTCGCAGGCTGGGCTGCGGGTGTCTTTGCAGACGCAAGCGGACTCTGGGAGGAGGAGAGATTCGTCATGATGTCTCATCCGGCTCTCAGAGCCGCGCATTACATTTCTGGCTGCGGTGCCGGTGTCGGCAGCGGCGGATTGAGGATCTCGGCACCAACGCGGCCGGAAGCGATTTCCCGAAGTGCAATGACGCAAGGTTTATCGCGGCCCGCATCCACATAAGGTGCTGAACCCAATGCGATCTGACGCGCACGGGCGGTGGCTGCAAGTGTGAGCTCGAAGCGGTTAGGGATCAATCTTACGCAGTCGTCAACAGTGATACGTGCCATTTTTTACTCCAAACAAAGCCGGTTGCAATGCGTGTTACGCAATGACTGATCAACCAAAAAAAGAAGATATTCGCTGCCGCGCTTGGCGACGAAACGACGCGAGTACCAGACCAAGAATTCAAGAAATGAGCTGCGCGTGCAACCGCAATTGTCGGGCCGCCGTCACCCGAAGCGCCCGAACGACTGACTGCAAATCAGTCAATGCCACGCTAAAGTCTTCATTAATAATAACATAATCCGCTTCATGGACATGCTTCAAGTCCTCGCGCGCCTCCGCCAGTCGGCGCTCAATGACTTCTTTTGAGTCTTTGCCACGCTTTACCAGACGTTCGCGCAGCACCTGTATTGACGGCGGCAAGATGTAGATATAGGTCATATCGCGGAACAGCTTTTTGACCGAACGCGCACCCTGCCAGTCAATTTCCAGCAAAACGTCGGACCCCTTGGCGCGCGTTCTTTCGATCCACAATCGGGAAGTGCCGTAAAAATTGCCATAAACCTCGGCGTGTTCCAGAAACTCGCCGCGTGTGACCATTTCCGCAAACTCCTCGCGCGTGACAAAGAAGTATTCCCGACCGGATTCTTCACCAGGGCGCGGCGGTCGCGTTGTGTAGGAAATCGACAAGCCAATATCAGGCTCTCTCTCCAGCAATGCATTCACGAGGCTCGATTTGCCCGCACCGGACGGGGCAACGATGACGTATAGGCAGCCGGAAACCGAGTGATTCATTGCTGTTGCATCCGTGTTCGGGTTTAAAGTGCGGGCTATTCGATATTTTGAATTTGTTCGCGCATCTGCTCAATCAGCACCTTCAATTCGACTGCGACTTTCGTGCTTTCCGTCGAGACGGATTTCGAGCCAAGTGTATTAGCTTCACGATTCAACTCCTGCATCAAGAAATCAAGCCGCTTGCCAACCGCCCCGCCGGTTTTCACAACGCGTCGCACTTCCGATATATGGGCGGTCAAACGATTCAATTCTTCACTCACGTCGACACGCGAGGCGAACAGAACGACTTCCTGCTTCAGACGCTCGTCAGAGGCGCTTCCGGCCATCGCCTCGGTGAGTTTCAGTGCCAGCTTCTCCTGATACGCAGCAACCATTGCCGGGATCAGCGGGGTAACTTGCTTGACCAGTACCTCGATACCATCGAGACGTTCATTGATCAACGCGGCGAGTTTTTCGCCTTCACGCTGGCGCGTGGCATTGAGTTCGGCAATTGCGGTCTTGAACAGCGCAATGAGGCCTTCCTTGGCCGCATCGGTACCCAGCGCCTCAGCCGACATGACGCCCGGTGCATGCATGATTTCCCAGACTGACAGCCGGCCAGCGTCGAAATTTTTAAGTATTTGCTGCTGGGTTTCGGCCAGCGCCGTGAGCGCGTCCTGATTTGGGGTCAGGGAATCGCGCGTGGCAACGGGTGTGAAGGTCACCCGGCAATCTGCCTTGCCGCGAGTAAGCTTGGCGGCCAGCAATTCGCGCATGAGTTGCTCCAGCGAACGCAGGTCTTCTGGCATGCGCGTCTGGAATTCGAGGTAGCGATGGTTGACGGTTTTCAGTTCAAGTGCGAACCGCCCACCGGGCACTTCGGCGCTCACAGCGGCAAATCCGGTCATGCTGGTGATCATTGTGGAGGGCACGTCCAGGGTGAATTGCGCCATCGAAAATATGCGCAAAGACAGCGATAATGGAAAAAGCGTGGGAAAAGACTGGAAACGCGTGGCAATGTGCGGCAAGCCGTGGCTCAAACCGTTGCTATTTGAGCCTTGCTTTACTTACCGTACACTACGCTCCACAATTATAACTTAGTGATTTCGCGCATTCTGCTACGGCACCGCGCTTCAAATCTAAACATGGCATCGCAATCCAACGAACCGTTACCTGACGGATACCGGCTCAATAATTACACCATTGAAAAGCTGCTGTCATCGGGCGGGTTTTCCATCGTCTATCTGGGGCGCGATGAAAGCGGGTCGCCGGTGGCGATCAAAGAGTATCTGCCGGCCGCGTTGGTGATTCGCGTCGACGGTGCAGAAGTAAAAATTAATTCCGACGAAAATCTGGCGGTATTTCGCCACGGACTCAAATGCTTTTTTGAAGAGGGCCGCTCTCTCGCAACAATTTCCCACCCGAACATCGTCCGCGTGGAGAATTTCTTCCGGGCGAACGAAACTGTTTACATGGTGATGCAGTACGTACGCGGTCGCACCCTGCAGTTTCATATTCAGCGGCATCGTCAGGAATTCACAGACAGCTTTGTGCGTCGTTTGTTTACCCATTTGCTCAATGGCCTGCGCGAAGTACACGCCAATAAGCTCCTGCACCTCGATATCAAACCTGCAAACATTTACATCACGATGGAAGGCGCGCCGGTACTACTCGATTTCGGTGCCGCCCGGCAGGCGCTCAATGCCGATGCGCCGCGCCTGCGACCGATGTATACCGCTGGCTATGCCGCGCCAGAGCAGTATCGCAATCAGGAACAAATGGGACCGTGGTCGGATATTTATGCCGTCGGCGCGACGATGTACACCTGCGTGGCAGGCGTGCATCCTCAACCTGCGAGCGAGCGCGAAAAAGATGATCAGATGGTGCCAATTAAAGATTTGGCGCGGCAGGCTTACACGGATGAACTGCTGGATATTATTGAGTGGTGCCTGAAGCTCGACCATCTGGCGCGGCCCCAGACGGCATTCGAGTTGCAGAAAGCGCTCATGAAAGGCGTCTCGGAAACGCGCGAGGAGGTGGCGGAAGTTGTCGATGACAGTTTCACTGGCCGCTTGAAGAAAACCCTAAACAAAAAGATTTTTTAATCGTGCGTTTTACAATTTTTCAGGACAGCCATATCGGCGGGCGCAAGTCCAATCAGGATCGCCTCGCTTATTCGTATTCGAAGGACGTCTTGTTGTTGGTCATCGCCGACGGTATGGGCGGCCATGCGCGCGGCGAAATTGCGGCAGAGGTTGCGGTCAACACCATGACCAACCGCTTTCAGCAGGAAGCGCGTACGACGCTGCGCCGACCGAAAGAATTCCTTGAGTCGGCGATTCACTCAGCGCACCGCGCCATTGTTGCCTTTGCCGATCAGCACGACATGCTCGAGTGCCCACGCACCACCATCGTTGGCTGCATTGTGCAAAACGGCAAAGCCTGCTGGGCGCATTCGGGAGACTCACGGCTTTATTGCGTACGCGATGGCAAAATCGCGGCCGCCACCGCAGATCATTCACGAGTGCGGCAGTTGATCGATGCAGGCGTCATCACTGAAGCACAAGCGGCGGTGCATCCGGACCGCAATAAAATTTATAACTGTCTGGGCGGCGTCTTGCCGCCAACCGTAACACATTCGGAAGAATGGGTGCTCAAAGTGGGCGACACCTTGTTGCTATCCACCGATGGCTTCTGGGGGCCGCTCAGTGCCGATTTCATCGCCGCCAAATTACAGCGCGAAGATATTCTCACGCTGGTGCCAAAGCTGCTGGATGAAGCAGAACGCAAAGCGGGTCCCGAGTCTGACAATCTCTCCGTCATTGGCCTCACTTGGGAACGCCAGGAAGAAGAGCCTGCGGCATCCACCATTACGGTGACGGAGCCGATGGAAGGGTTTACCACTTCGTCCATGAATAGCGTCCAGCAGACCGCCGCATTCAAAGACGACATTTCCGACGAAGATATTCAAAAGGCGATTTCGGAAATTCAGGACGCGATCAAGAAAGCGCCGAAGTAACTTTCTGAACGCACTTACGTATTTACGTACAACGCATTTGCTTTTTACCATTGACGGAAACCCATGCCACGCTCATTGAACCGCAGTACCGACCAGTTGCGTCCGGTAGTTATCACCCGCCATTTCACCAAACACGCTGAGGGCTCGGTGCTGATTGCGATGGGCGATACCAAGGTGCTTTGCACCGCCAGTATCGAAGAGCGCGTGCCGCCCCACAAGAAAGGCAGTGGCGAAGGCTGGGTAACGGCAGAGTACGGCATGTTGCCGCGTTCAACCAACACTCGCTCCGACCGCGAAGCCGCGCGCGGCAAGCAGACTGGCCGCACGCAGGAAATTCAGCGCCTCATCGGTCGTTCACTTCGTTGCGTGGTGGACTTGAAAAAACTAGGCGAGCGCCAGATCACGCTCGACTGCGACGTGCTGCAAGCTGATGGCGGCACACGTTGCGCCTCGATCACTGGCGCGTTTGTGGCACTTCATGATGCAGTTTCGGTATTGTTGGCGAAAGGCCTGCTCAAAGAAACGCCGATCACCGATTCCATCGCCGCCATTTCCGTAGGCATTGGCGCAGCCGGGCCGTTGCTTGATCTTGATTATGTTGAAGATTCGACCTGCGAAACCGACATGAATGTGGTGATGACCGGCGCGGGAAAATTTGTGGAGATTCAGGGGACGGCGGAGGGCGTGCCGTTTTCTCGCACTGATATGGAGGCGTTGGTGGGATTGGCGGAAAAGGGAATATCGACGTTGATTTCGGCGCAGAAAATTGCATTGACCCGATAGCATCAAATTGACATGTGCACGTTAGCGGTCATTCTGCGTGTGATTAGTTTTATTTCAGGTTCGGTGACCGTTTGACAATGCCAAGGTTGCCCGGCATCGCAAAAGGCTAGTGTCGCAACCTCTCGCAAACCTTGGACTCCACCTGCCCCGCGATGACGAAACATTAAACTCATGCATCGGCGCGGCTTCTGGCGGCAAAATGCCCGTGAAAGCCCGCCAACAATAGAGTTTCATGCTTTGTTGACGGAGGCAACTGCTAACCAAATCCCGACAACAAAAAGCCTACATAAGCGGGCTGGTAGCGTCTCAATTTGAAATTACGATATGCTAATGGGTGTAGCCCCCGTGCATTGGGTTTGGAATCCAATGCCCATAGTTTTCTCAAGATATCCCGCTAGGCTTTGGACGGCTTTGCGGATTAGGGTCGAGAGTACGCTATGGTGGGGGCTAATTTTTTAGGCGATTTTCTGCCACAACAGCGACCCTTACTGCATAGGTCGCAGATTCAATCGTTGGAACTCCTCAAAACGGAATATCGTCATCCATATCATCAAACTTCGCGGCACCGCCTTTAGCAGCCCCCGCCGGTTTCGACGCCGAACCACTTGAAGCCCCGGATGGCCCACCACTCGATGCCTTGGCGTAATCCCCGCCGCCGCCCTCACCGCCCATACCTTGCCGTCCACCCAGCATCTGCATCGCATCGGCGATGACTTCGGTGGTGTATTTATCCTGACCATCCTTGTCCTGCCACTTGCGGGTGCGGAGTTTGCCCTCAACATATACCTGTGAACCTTTTTTCAGGTACTCGCCTGCAATTTCGGCGAGCTTGCCGAAAAACGAGATGCGGTGCCATTCAGTGGCCTCCTGCTTTTCGCCGCTTTTGTCTTTCCACGTCGATGTCGTGGCGATTGAAATATTGGTGATCGCGCCGCCGTCTGGCATGTAACGCGTTTCGGGATCGCGCCCGAGATTGCCGACGAGAATGACTTTGTTTACTGATGCCATGAGACTTCCTTCCTTAAAACGATTGTTGTTGGGAGAGAGGCTTGCCGCTCCCCACGTTTGTGCGCCGCATTTTTACGCCGCCCCGCTATTGTGCGCGAAAAAACAGGTATGGAGATACTCATGAAAGCTGTAAAATATGCGGTTGCCTTTTTGTTTCCGCTGTTGATGTGTCAGCCAATCTTTCATTGCCTGTTGCGTCAATGCTTTAGCCCGTTTTCTTCATAAGAGATTAATGGAATTTATCAAGGTACGTGGTGCCCGCACCCACAATCTGAAAAACATCAGTCTCGATTTGCCACGCCATTCGCTGGTGGTCATTACCGGACTCTCCGGGTCGGGAAAATCGTCGCTCGCGTTCGATACGCTCTACGCGGAAGGCCAACGGCGCTACGTGGAGTCGCTATCGACTTACGCGCGCCAGTTCCTGCAATTGATGGAAAAGCCCGATGTCGATTTGATCGAGGGTCTTTCGCCCGCCATTTCGATCGAGCAAAAAGCGACCTCGCATAATCCGCGCTCAACTGTGGGCACCGTGACCGAAATTCACGACTACCTGCGTCTGCTGTTCGCACGTGCCGGCACACCATATTGCCCGGAACACAAGCTGCCGCTGGAAGCGCAGACCGTGTCGCAGATGGTCGATACGGTGCTCGGTTATCCCGAGGGCACCAAGCTAATGCTGCTGGCACCTGTGGTAGTGAATCGCAAGGGTGAGCACGTCGATATGATCGAGGAATTCCGTGCGCAAGGCTTTGTGCGTCTGCGCGTGAACGGCAAGGTCATTGAAATCGACGCGTTCCCGAAACTCGACAAGATGAAGAAGCACACCATCGAAGTCGTTGTCGACCGCTTGAAGATCGCCGAGGACGCCAAACAGCGACTTGCTGAATCGTTTGAAACCAGCTTGCGTGTGGGCGGTGCCAAAGTGATTGCCATCAATATGGACTCGGCCAAGGAAACGTTGTTTTCTTCCAAGTTTGCCTGCCCGGCCTGCGACTATTCGCTCTCCGAAATGGAGCCGCGCCTGTTCTCATTTAACAACCCGATGGGCGCTTGTCAAAAATGTGACGGCTTGGGACAAATTACGTTTTTTGATCCCAAACGCATCGTTGCCTACCCGGGGTTATCCCTCGCTGGTGGTGCCATCAAAGGCTGGGATCGCCGCAACCAGTTCTATTTCCAGATATTGGTTGGCCTCGCCGCGCATTACCAGTTTGATATCGACAAACCGTTCGATCAGCTCGCCCCAGACACACAGCAACTCATTTTGTATGGTTCAAGCAAGACCAAGATCGCATTCAAATATCCCGGCGAACGCGGCAAACCAATTCTGCGCGAAGAAATTTTTGAAGGCATCGTACCCAGCCTGGAACGCCGTCACCGCGAGACCGATTCAATGGCGGTACGCGAAGAGCTTTCAAAATACATTTCGACCAAAGTCTGTCCCGAATGCGAAGGCACGCGCCTGCGTACCGAGGCGCGAAACGTAAAAGTGGGCGACCGCACCATTCACGAGCTATCGGCGATGTCGCTGAAAGATTCGTTCAAGTGGTTCGACAACGTGAAACTCTCGACGCAAAAAATGGCGATTGCCGACCGCATCCTGAAAGAAATTTCCAGTCGCCTCACGTTTTTAAATAACGTTGGGCTCGACTATCTTTCGCTGGTGCGCTCGGCTGATACCTTGTCGGGTGGCGAGGCACAGCGCATTCGCCTTGCCTCGCAGATAGGTTCGGGCCTCACTGGCGTGATGTATGTGTTGGATGAGCCATCAATTGGCCTGCACCAGCGCGACAATGATCGCCTGCTGGAAACGCTCAAGCGCCTGCGCGACCTTGGCAATTCGGTGATTGTGGTTGAACACGACGAAGATGCCATCAACGCGGCTGATCACGTGGTGGACATGGGCCCAGGTGCGGGCGTACATGGCGGCCAGGTCGTGGCCCAAGGCACGCCTGAGGAAATCAAGCGTGCCTCGCAGTCGCTTACTGGCCAATATCTCTCTGGCAAAAAGCAGATTGCCGTGCCGAAAAAACGCGGCAAGGTCGACCTGAAGAAAATACTCCGCATCAAAGGTGCCTCCGGTAACAATCTGAAAAACGTCACGCTCGATTTACCGGTGGGCGCGTTTGTGTGCATCACCGGTGTCTCAGGCTCCGGCAAATCGACACTCATTAACGACACGCTTTACAAAACAGTCTCACATCACATCTACGCCTCGTCGGATGAGCCCGCACCTTTTGAATCCATCGAGGGACTGGAACATTTCGACAAGGTAATCAATGTCGATCAATCGCCCATCGGTCGCACGCCTCGCTCTAATCCTGCGACTTATACGGGTTTGTTCACACCAATTCGCGATCTCTTCGCCGGCGTGCCCGAATCGCGTGCACGCGGCTACGGGCCGGGGCGTTTTTCGTTCAACGTCAAAGGCGGTCGCTGCGAGGCATGCGAAGGCGACGGCGTTATTAAAGTCGAAATGCATTTCCTGCCGGACGTGTATGTGCCGTGCGATGTCTGCTTCGGTAAACGCTACAACCGCGAAACGCTGGATGTGCGTTACAAAGGCAAGAATGTCCACGAAGTGCTCGACATGACGGTTGAACTGGCGTTTGAATTTTTCAAACCTGTGCCCGTCATCGCGCGCAAACTCAGCACCCTGCTCGATGTGGGCTTGGGATATAT
>JANNRY010000524.1:0-4268 GCA_031401935.1 Betaproteobacteria bacterium
GTGCTGGCGGCGTTGTTCAATGAAGAGCTGGGGGCCGTCATCCAGATTCTCAAGGCGGATCGTGCGGCCGTGATGCAAACCTTGCGTGATGCCGGGCATGGTGCGTGCTCACATGTGATCGGACATTTGAATGCCAGCGACGAGCTGCGTATTGTTCGTGCCGCCAGGCCTTTGCTGGCTGAAAAGCGTGTTGACCTTCAGCGTGCCTGGAGTGAGACCAGCTATCTTATCCAGTCCCTCAGGGATAATCCGCTGACGGCGAAAGAGGAATTTGACCGGATACTGGATATCGGCGACCCGGGCATGAATGCGAAGCTCACGTTTGATCCTGCGGAAGATATCGCCGCTCCGTTTATCGCGTCAGGCGTGAAACCGAAAATTGCGATCCTTCGCGAGCAAGGCGTCAACGGTCAGCTCGAAATGGCGCACGCCTTTACCAAAGCGGGTTTTACAGCGATTGATGTGCACATGAGCGACATCATCGCCGGTCGTATTTCGCTGGGTGATTTCAAGGGCTTTGCCGCTTGTGGTGGGTTCTCTTACGGCGATGTATTGGGTGCGGGGGAGGGGTGGGCGAAGTCGATACTTTTCAACGAACGCGCGCGCGAAGAGTTCGAACGATTCTTCAGGCGCGATGATTCATTTGCACTGGGCGTGTGCAATGGTTGCCAGATGATGTCCAATCTGCACGAAATCATTCCGGGCACGGAACACTGGCCGCATTTTGAAAAGAACAAGAGTGAGCAATACGAAGCGCGAACGGTGATGCTGGAGATCCGCGAGTCGCCGTCGATTTTGTTTGCCGGCATGGCTGGTTCGCGCATTCCCGTCGCAACGGCGCACGGCGAAGGGCAGGCGGTGTTTCGCGATCAGGCGCAGCATGACGCGGCACGCTGGCTGTGTGCGGCGCAGTTCGTCGACAGCCGTGGTCGTCCAACGGAGCAGTTCCCCGCCAACCCGAACGGTTCTCCACTCGGAATGACTGCGTTTACCGTTGCCGACGGTCGCTTCACCATCATGATGCCGCACCCCGAGCGTGTCGTGCTTTCAGCGAACCTCTCGTGGCATCCGAAAGACTGGAAAGACGAGAGCCCGTGGATGCGCGTGTTTCGCAATGTTCGGGCTTGGGTGAATTAGCAAAACTCCAGCACTGGCGCGGCGTTCAGACAGGAAAGGCTTGCGAAGGCCGGCCAATGCTGGGGTTTAGATAATTGGCGACTAGTTTTCGAAACGCGCGCCAAAGGCATCGGCGTAGGCACTTTCGCCATATTCGAAGTGCCCATCGGGCGTTTCACCAAGATAAGTCGCCTCGACAGTCACTTTCACGTAGCGATCCAGTTTTTGCCAGATGGCATAGGTGATGGTGCGCGCGATGTCGGCGGGTTTTTCGCCAGCACGAATTTCGTGATCAGCCGTGAGCGTAATGGCCACAGCGTCTTTGACTTTGCCACGTTCGATTTCTTCGGGCTTGCACCAATTGGCCGTGAACGCCTCAACGACTTGAGGCACTTCACGCGGGAGCAGCGGGGAAACGCAAACCTCCAACCGGAAGAGGTTGCCAGCTTTTGCAAACTGCACGCGGACAGGAATGTTCATATCGCTAAGTTAATGGAACTCTGCGTGCGGCGCAATGCTAGGCAAGTCGCGAAGATTGGTTTAGCATCGGTAGTTCTCCGCGTCGGAATAAAAAAGGCAGCCGAAGCTGCCTTTTTTATTTGTGCTATGGGTAAGACCAAACCGCCGATCCACCGCCACGACCAAAAATCACTTCTCTTCGATTTTCGCTTTGCTACGCAGATCCTGGACTAGCGCTGCGACTTGCTCTTGCTGCGCCTGCTGACGGAATTTGTCTTTCACTTCCTCAAACGAAGGTACCTTCATCGCGCGTGAGTCGTCGACGCGGATAACGTGGAAACCAAACGGCGATTTGACTGGATTTTCCGAAAGCTGACCCTTCGCCTGTGCCTTGACAGCAGTGGCAAATTCAGGAACGTAGCGACCGGCTGGCGCCCAATCCAGATCGCCACCGTTGTCCTTGGAGCCGGTGTCCTTGGATTTTTCTTTGGCAAGCTTTTCAAATGTCTCGCCACGTTTCAATGACGCGATGATGGCTTTCGCATCGTCTTCCTTGTCGACGAGGATATGGCGAACCTTGAATTCCTTGTCGCCCAATTGCACCACGTATTTGTCGTAGTCGGCCTTCAGTTGTGCATCGCTGATCGGATTGGCTTTGACGTAGTCTTCAAAAAATGCGCGGATCAGGACAGCCTGACGGGCCATGTCCATCTGTGCCGCCACTGTCGCGGACTTGTCGATGCCCTTCTTTTTCGCCGCTTGCGACAATACTTCACGGTTGACCAACTCATCCTTCATGGCATTTGCAAATTCTGCTGACGCTGGCTGGCCTGCGGTTTCGCGTTCGCGATTCATCGCGTCAAAATAAGCATTCGGGATCAAGACGCCGTTGACGCTTAGACGACCGTCTACTTTGGCCGCTTTTGGAGCAGCCTTGTCAGCTTTGGATTGTGCGAGCGCCACAGGTGCTGACACTGCAGCAAGCGCCACAGAAAGGGCGACAACGATGGTTTTCAAATTGTGTTGCATAAGTCTTCCTCTGTTAAGTGAAACAATCAAAAGTACCAAAAACTAAATCACAACTATTGAGAACGCGCATCAATTTTCAACGCATGGATGCGCGTTTGCATTAATTCGGCCAACAACTCGTAGACCATGCGATGACGTGCAATCCGTGTCTTTCCGGCAAAGGCATTGGATACGATAGTAAGTTCGAAGTGCGTGCCATCAATTGCGCCTGTTCGATCAGCGTGATCAGCGGCACCTGCATGGCCCGCGTGCGCTGCAGAATCATCGGTAACCTCGATAAGCGATGGCGCTAGCGCTTGCAGTCTGCCGGTGATCTGATCGCGAATAGAAATCATGTTGGACAATCAGAAAACCCGCTTGAACGGTTTGACGTTAACGCCGGAAAACACGCCAGCGAGACAGTATGGGTCTTCGGCAGCCCAGGCAATTGCCGCTTCGCGAGAAGCAAACTCTGCAACGATCAGAGAGCCGGAAAACCCGGCAGGCCCCGGTTCCTCTGCATCGATAAGCGGATGCGGGCCAGCCAGCACCAATCGCCCATCTGCCTGCAATTGTTTCAGGCGCGCCACGTGCGCAGGCCGGTTGGCAAGCCGTTTCTCCAGCGCACCGGGCATTTCCTCACAGATGATGGCGTATAGCATCGGCAAATTCGCAGGTCAGGATTCTTTTGGCGCTTGCACGGCTTCTTCAGGCAGGTACTTCGCCATCCAGAAAGCTTGTGCAATCACAAACGCAAAACTCAGCGCTGAGCCGCCGAACACTTTCACCTTGACCCAGGCATCGAGGGAAAGAGTCATTGCGAAATACTGGTTGAGGGCGGCAAGTGTCAGGAAGAAAAGCCCCCATGCCATCGACAGCTTGCTCCACACATGATCCGGCAGCTCAATCTCCTGTCCCAGTACGCTTTTGAGCGGGTTCTTGCGCAGAGCGACGGCGCCAAGAATCATCAGGCCCATCAAGCCGTAAAACAGCGTCCATTTGATCTTGATGTAAAACTCGTCTTGAAGCAGGATGGTCGCGCTGCCAAAAACCAGAATGAACCCTAGCGCAATCCACTGCACAGGCTTTATTTTCTCCCGACGCCAAAGCGACCAGCCAATTTGCGCGATGGTCGCAACGATGGCCACGCCCGTCGCCACGTAAATATCGGCGAGCTTGTAGGCCCCGAAAAACAGGATGACCGGCAGGAAATCAAGAAGCAGTTTCATCAAACGAAAGAGTGGTTACAGAAAATCCGGGTGCAAAAACAATAACTTGGTATTTTCTCATGATTAGTGGACTCGCGTCCAACGTGCGATTTCGGCCTCAATGACACCACGTGTGGCTACCGGGAACCCCGGCTGCGAAGCCAAGGCGTGCGCTTCCTCGTAAAAGCCGCTGCGCTCGTCCGGCAGATGGGTGTTGAGCTTGTCAAACGCATAGCGCATCAGCGCGTCATCACCCGTCCTGATCGCGGTGATGGCGAAGTTGAGGTTCAGCAAGCGCCATGGGCGCTGTGGATTTGAACGCTCGAGGTCCGATTCAAACGTCGGCGCAAAGTGGTGGATGAATCCTTGCATCATCGCGTACACGGCCGCCGTTTCCTGTTTGGAGCCAGCCGCATTAGCTTGCGCGGCCAACGCATTGACGATAGGTTCTATCGCCGAGATTGGCAAACCATGACG
>JANNRY010000525.1:0-2168 GCA_031401935.1 Betaproteobacteria bacterium
CTTCCTGCCGCAGCAGGATACCGGCCGCATCATGGGCTTTATCCAGGGTGACCAGAGCAGCTCGTTTCAGGCCATGCGCGGCAAGCTGACCGAGTTTGTCGACATCGTCATGACCGATCCTGCCGTCGAGAATGTGGTCGCGTTTACCGGTGGTGGCCAGCGCAATGGTGGGCAGATGTTTTTGTCGCTAAAGCCGATCAAGGAGCGCGATGCGTCGGCGGATGCGATTGCGGCGCGCTTGCGACTCAAGCTGGCGAAAGTGGCAGGCGCGAATGTGTTCCTGACCCCGGCGCAGGATTTTCGCGGCGGCGGGCGGCAATCGAACGCGGGTTATCAATTCACGCTGCAAGGTGACGACGTGACCGAGTTGCGAAAATGGACGCCATTGCTGCAGAACGCGTTGCAAGATGTACCTGAACTCACCGATGTCAACAGCGATCAGCAAGCACGCGGTTTGCAGATGAGCCTGATCATCGATCGTGTCACGGCTTCGCGCATGGGGGTGACGCCGGCCATGATCGATACAGCCCTGTATCTTGCCTTCGGGCAGGCGCAGGTATCGACGATTTATTCGGAACGCAATCAATACCGCGTGGTCATGGAGGTGGCCCCGGAATACTGGCAAAGCCCGGAAGCATTGAACGCCATTTATGTACTCTCGCCAATACGCGGGCAGGTGCCGCTGTCGGCGTTCTCGCGCTACGAGCCGACGACGGCCGCGTTGACGGTCAATCATCAGGGCCAGTTTGCCGCATCCACAATATCGTTCAATCTGCCGCAAGGGATTTCACTCTCAACCGGCATACAAAAAATCCGCGACACCATGGCGCGTATCGGTGTGCCGACCAGCATCACTGGCACCTCACAGGGCACGGCGCGCATTTTCCAGCAAGGCCTCGATAACCAGCCCTGGCTCATTCTGGCGGCACTCATCACCGTCTATATTGTGCTGGGCGTGCTGTACGAGAGTTACGTCCATCCGATCACCATCCTTTCCACACTTCCATCAGCCGGCGTGGGCGCATTGCTGGCGCTCATGGCAGCGGGAAGCGAGTTCTCGATCATCGCGCTGATCGGGGTGATACTGCTCATTGGCATCGTCAAGAAGAACGCGATCCTGATGATCGACTTTGCCATTTCAGCTGAACGCGATGAAGGCAAATCGGCGCACGACGCGATATTTGAGGCATGCATGCTGCGCTTTCGGCCCATCATGATGACGACGCTGGCCGCATTGCTGGGTGCGATCCCGCTGGCCATCGGCTACGGCGATGGTGCCGAATTGCGCCGTCCGCTGGGTATTTCAATTGTTGGCGGTTTGATTGTGAGCCAGCTGCTCACGTTGTACACGACGCCCGTGGTGTACCTGTATATGGATCGTTTCCGCGTGTGGAGTGAAAGTAAATTTGCACGCAATCGCGGAAACGTTGCTTTGGAGACTAGATGAAACGCAGCAACATTTTATGCGCCGCCATCGGCGCGACCCTGCTTGGTGGCTGCGCCATCGGGCCTGATTACCAGCGGCCTTCGATTGAAACGCCGGTTGCATTCAAGGAATCGGCCGATTGGAAAGTCGCCGAGCCGCGCGATGAAATGGCGCGCGGAAAATGGTGGAAGATTTTCGGCGATAGTGATCTCGATGCGTTGATCGAGCAGGTCAATATTTCGAATCAAAGTTTGAAGGCCGCAGAGGCGCGCTATCGCCAGGCAACGGCGTTGACGCAATCTGCGCGGGCTGGCTACTTTCCGACGGTCTCAGCCAACGCCAGTTCCACCCGCAGCCGCAGTGCGTCGTCGCGATCAGCGGGTAATAACGAAGTCGCCACGAACCATAGCCTCAATTTCAGCGCAGGCTGGGAGATCGATGTCTGGGGCCGCATCCGCCGCACCGTGGAAGCCAACGATGCGAGCGCGCAGGCGAGCGCCGCCGACCTTGAGTCCGCGCGGTTGTCGTTACAGTCTGAATTGGCGACCAACTATTTCCAATTGCGGGTCAACGATGCGCAAAAGCAGCTCTTTGCCGATACCATTGTTGCCTTCGAGAAATCGCTGGAACTGACGCGCAATCGCTATGCAGTTGGCGTGGCGGGTAAAGTCGATGTCGTACAGGCCGAAACGCAGCTCCTCAGCGCGCAGGCACAGTCGATTGATCTCGGTGTGCAGCGCGC
>JANNRY010000526.1:0-7185 GCA_031401935.1 Betaproteobacteria bacterium
CGCTCGGCACTGTCACTTGCGCATCGAGTCTTTGCCACGGTTCCGTCAAGCTTTGGAAAGATTCGACCGTGTTGCAAAACGAGTACCTCACATGGTCTCGCACTGACAAGCACGCACGTGCCTACAACGTTTTGTTGAATGAGCGTTCGCGCCGTATCGCCGCCAACATGGGGCTGAAGCAGCCTGCCCATGAAGCCAAGATCTGTCTTGACTGTCATGCGCACGTGGTGCCGGAGGAACGTCGCGGAGAACGCTTCAAGATTACCGATGGTATTACCTGCGAAGGTTGCCATGGCCCGGCGCAAAAATGGATCAAAACGCACGTAGAGCCAGATAACCCTGCGGCTGCACAGCACGCCAAGAATATTGAAGACGGCATGTATCCAACGTCGGACGCCGTCGCCCGCGCCAAGCTGTGCATGTCCTGCCACTATGGCAATCAGGACAAGCTCGTCACTCATCGCATCATGGGGGCGGGCCACCCGCGCATGAGTTTTGAGCTCGATACATTCACCGAGATTGCGCCAAAACATTTTGTGGTTGACAAGGATTACAGCGAACGCAAAAAAGTATGGGACGGCGCGAAAACATGGGCGATCGGTCAGGCGCTCGCCGTGAGCGAGACCATGAGTATCTTGGCCGATCCGAAACGCGGCCGCGATGGCGTGTTCCCGGAGTTGGTGTTGTTTGATTGCCATGCCTGCCACCATCCAATGTCGGAAAACCGCTGGAAACCGAAGACGGCATTTGGCCCAAGCATTTCACCGGGACTGGTGCGTCTGAATGATTCGAACATGCTGATGTTGCGTGCCATCGCGCGCGCGCTCGATCCGAAACTGGGTGATCGTGTCGTTGCGCAAACACAAAAGCTGCATCGGGCAATCGCGGGCGAGGGCGATGCTTTTGTCGAAGCTGCCGCCTTGAAAAAACTCGCGCAGGAAACCATCCCCGTGATGTCAGGGGCCACGTTTTCGAATCAAACGATGGCTGCAGTGCTGTCGCGGCTGATTGAGGACGGGATTCAGGGCACCTATAGCGATTACGCGGCAGCTGAGCAGGCGACGCTGGCCATTGGCAGTATCGGCGCGTTCCTAGCCAAGCAGGGTGCGATGGCTGCGCCGCAAAAATTCAATGCGAGCCTGAAAAAGCTCACGCTATCGTTGGCCAAGGATGAGCAATACAAGCCGCAGGAATTTGAAACCCTCCTCAAAGAGTTGCGCAGTCAAACAGGTACGGTCGTCGCTACGGCAGAGCCTGCTGCAACCAAGACGGTTGCAGCGAAAGCCATCGCCACCGGGCCAACGTCAACGGGTGCAGGAGCAAAACCATGAGTGACCAATTCGACATCGCCATCATTGGTTCCGGTCCGGCCGGCATCTCCGCAGCAGGACACGCCGCCGAATTAAAGCTGTCGCACGTATTGCTGGAGGCGCAGAAAGACCATTTCGCCGACACCATTTACAAATATCAAAAGGGCAAGCACGTGATGGCCGAGCCGGGCATCCTGCCGCTGCGTAGCCCACTGGATTTTGCCGAAGGTACCCGCGAAAATATTCTCGGTATCTGGGATACACAGCTCAAAAAACACGGCGTGAACCTTCGTTATGATTCGGAGGTTTCCGCGATCAAAGGTGCCAAGGGCGATTTCCAGATCATGCTCGCAGGCGGTGGCGAAGTGCGCGCCAAAAGCATCGTGCTCTCGATCGGCCTGCAAGGCAATCTTCGCAAGCTCGGTGTCCCCGGCGAAAATTTGCCCACCGTTCAGTATCAGTTGGATGATCCAGCCGAGTATGAGGATGAAACCATCATCGTCGTCGGTGCGGGTGACGCGGGTATCGAAAACGCGTTGGCCCTTGCTAAACAGAATCGCGTCATCCTGATCAATCGTATCGATGAATTCGTGCGTGTTAAGGACGGCAACATCGCCCTGATTCTTGCGGCAGACAAAGAAGACAAGGTCGCCATCCGCTACAGCACCACGGTTGAGCGCGTCGATGCGACGCCCGTGACAGAAGAAAATAAATTCCCGATGGCGTTTATCGCCAACACCGCGACCGGACAAGAAGTCATCCCGTGTCACCGCATCATTGCCCGTCTGGGCGCGATTCCGCCGCGCAAATTGGTGGAGAGCTTCGGTATCACCTTCCCGAACGCCAACATGGATGCCGTCCCTGCGCTATCGTCGCACTATGAATCCAATGTTCCCGGTATTTTTGTTGTGGGTGCGCTGGGCGGATATCCGCTGATCAAGCAGGCCATGAATCAGGGTTACGAGGCGATCGAATATATCCTCGGCAATGACGTTGAGCCTGCTGATGAGCCGGTGCTGAAAGCCAAATTCAAGAACGTCAAGATCACCACCGTGGCCGAAGCGGTTTTGCATATCCAGAAAAGCGTGCCGCTGTTGTCCAGCCTGACGCAATTGCAATTGCGCGAACTGCTGATGGAAAGTGAAATCCATCGTCCTGAAGAAGGCACCGTCGTTTTCAATCAAAACGATTACACCAATTCGTTTTACTCCATTGTCGAAGGCAGTGTCACCGTCGAATTGCTGGACCAGAAGGGCAACCCCGTTAAATTTGAATTGACCAAAGGCGACTTTTTTGGCGAACTGGGGCTACTATCGGGACGACGTCGTGCTGCGACCATTCGCGCCGGCATGCGCACGCTGTTGCTCGAAACGCCGCGCCGCAGCATGTTGAAGTTGCTGGCCTCCGTCGAGTCCGTTCGCAAGACCCTCGACGCGGTGATGATGAAGCGCGCCGTCCGCCAATATCTGTCGCAAACGCTTCCTGAAAGCGAAGTTGATTACCTCGTTGAGAGCGCGTCACTCAAACGTTACGCGGCAAATGAGGCGCTGTTCACCGAGGGTGACAGGGCCGACGGGCTATATCTCATCCGCCGCGGTTCCGTGACCGTCTCGCGGCAAATTGCGGGTAAAGACATTGTTCTTTCATACGTCGCGGCCGGGAACTACGTTGGCGAAATGGCCTTGCTATCGGACGCACCACGATCCGCGACCGTCCGGGCGGCAGTACCGACTGAAGTCATCATGCTTGAGGCGAAGCGCTTTACGGAAGTGATGTCGTCGCACTCGACCATTCAGGCGCGGATGGGTGCGCAATCGATGGAACGGATAAAGATGAATCAGGCGATGGAATCGAAATCAGATTCCGGCAATCTCATCTCATTCCTGATGCAGCAAGGTCTCGGCGAAGCCACCGACGTATTGCTGATCGATGAGGCATTGTGCGTACGCTGCAATAACTGCGAGAAAGCCTGTGCGGAAACGCACGACGGCACATCGCGCCTGAATCGTGAAGCCGGTCCGACGTTCGCACAGATTCACGTGCCGACTTCCTGCCGCCACTGCGAACACCCGCACTGCATGAAGGATTGCCCACCTGATGCGATCAAGCGCTCACCCAACGGTGAAGTGTTTATTTCCAGCACCTGTATCGGTTGCGGCAATTGCGAACGTAACTGTCCATATGGTGTGATCCAATTGGCGCCGTTGGAGCCGAAGAAGAGCAAGCCATCACTGATGTCCTGGCTCATGTTCGGTTTGGGCGAAGAGCCTGGCGTGCACAAAAAGAGCAAAGATAAAACGCTGCTCAAAAAAGCCGTCAAATGCGATATGTGCAAGGATCAAGCTGGCGGTCCTGCCTGTGTTCGTTCTTGCCCGACCGGTGCCGCGCTTCGTGTCGCACCAGAGAAGTTCCTCGAGTACACAGGCGGCTCGGAGGCATGAATTCAAGTGTCCACGGGCATTGTGGCGGCATTTACGCCTAGCAGGCGCACCGGCGCTAGTGTTTGCTAAATCATGCCGAATTTATCAGCGTTGAGCACGTTTGCGCTGATGGTACGTTAACGCGGCGGCGATGCAGAACGCGAGTGCGTCAGTCGGCACCACATCAGACGCATGGAGTATGATCGCGCGGTTGCCGACATAGTTGAGCTCAGTCGGAAAGAGGGTTTTGAATGTGTCGACAAGCGTTGTCTGGCACTGAAAGTACATGGCGTATTGGGCCGGAGCGCTGCTCTTCCACGCGATGCGGACTGGGCTTCCGCTCTTGGTTTCCGACGTGACGTAGGCAGGCTCACCCCATTTGAGAGTCTCCTCGATCTTGCCCACGCCGTTGGTTGCAGCAGCCGTCTGAAAGATCAATCGCCGTAGTGCCATGAGTTTTTTGCGCATCGGCGGCGGGTACGATTCAAAGACATTAGCGACCGCAATATTTTCAAATGCCTTCATGCGCGCCTGTTAGCCCGTTAGCCCTATTAGCCTTTGCCACCGTGCTCGGTGTGCAGCGACACCAGTACCTGTTCGAGAGAAGCGCCGTGCTCGTCTTCGAATATGATTTTTACGGGTAGATAATATTTATCCTTACCCGTGCCCAGCCACAGGTGCACCCTGGATTCGCCTACCGAAGCCTCGCGAGCGTAGTACACCGTCGGAATGCTTTCCTTGTTAATTAGTAACGTCGGCGCGCCAATCTTGCGGTAGCGATACAGCTCCGCTTTCTTGCCCTGACTCATCCACAAGCTTACCTCGGCCGTGCGCGGGACATTGAACATGAATTGATACATCGCTGAAACGCGATCCTGCGTGCTGGCAGGCAAATCAAATATTTCATCTTCGTCGTCGTGGTGCGAGACGATCTGACGTTTGCTCCAATCGAATACCGCTGAAATATTTTTCTTCTGGTTATCGCGACGCGTGAAATGGTAGCTGTTTGGTTTGAGACCGCCAGCATCTATCGTACCCTCAGACGTTACCTTGAGTTGATCGCGCAGGAACAAACGTAGCGGCCCGGCGGTTTCGGTGTCGGAAACGAGCTTGTAGTTGTTGCCGTCGCGGCTGAATTGCTCTTCGATGGTGCCGATCAATACGCCAGCTTTGTAAACCTTGTAAGTCGATTTCACCAACGTCGGCGTGCTGTCAGCCGCCATTGCTACTGAGGCGAATGTCGCAATGGCAACGAGCAGTTCTACCATCATAATAATCGCGGGCCGAGTTTTCACGCGCACTGGAAACCACAAACGCAACATAACGCTATTCTTTCGGTACAAGGAAATACTGATCCTCAACCCTTGGAGAAACGTTCAACCCTCGAATTTCGACGACATCGTTGGCGCTGAACACGACGCGGTCCTCGGCCAGCCAACGCAGTGCCTGCGGGTAGATTCGGTGCTCCTGCGCAAGCACACGTTTGGCGAGCGTGCCTTCATCATCGCCTGGCAGCACTGGTACAGCAGCCTGAACGATGATCGGTCCGTGATCGAGCTGCGGCGTGACAAAGTGGACGGTGGTGCCGTGAATCTTTACCCCCGCCGCCAGCGCCTGACGGTGCGTGTGCAGACCGGGAAAAGCGGGCAGTAGTGACGGATGAATATTGATGATGCGTCGCGGATACTGCGCAATAAATTTTTCAGTCAGCACCCGCATGAAACCAGCAAGCACAATCACATCCGGCGAGAACTTGGAAATTTCAGCAAGCAGTGCCGCATCAAAAGCCTCACGCGAACCATATGCCTTGTGATCAACGGTGCGGGCCTCTATGCCGCGTTGCGCAGCTATTGCCAGTCCGGCGGCATCAGGCCGGTTGCTGATGACAGCACGGATCGATAACGGCAACGCCGCATCCAGAATCGCTTCCATGTTCGAGCCGCGACCGGAAATCAGGATGACGATGGATTTCATATTACGCTGACCCGGGGGAGGTAAAATTTAAAACTCTAGCATTGGTGAGGTCTTCAGAGCATTTTTGCTCCAGAGACCGCGCCAGTGCTAGAGTTTTTATATATTCAGACAACGATAGTCTGCGCTTCGCCCGCCAAGCGCGTTCGTATTTCGCCGATGGTGAATACATTTTCGCCGGCTGTCTGCAAATGTGCCGTGGCTGTCGCAGCGTGGTCCTTTGCAACGATAACAACCATGCCGATTCCGCAATTGAACGTGCGCGCCATCTCGGCGGCGTCCACCTTTCCGTGCTCCTGCAACCAACCGAATACAGGCGGCGCGACCCACGAATTTCTATCGACGACAGCCGTTACCGCATCCGGCAACACGCGAGGAATATTTTCAGTCAATCCGCCACCAGTAATGTGCGCCATCCCTTTCACCATCGTCGGGTGCGCGGCCATCAGCGCAAGCAGAGGCTTCACGTAGATGCGCGTGGGGGCCAGCAAATCGAGCGCCAGTTGCTTGTTGTTAGCGGCATGGAGATCGATGCCGGATCGTTCGATGATTTTTCGAATGAGCGAATAGCCGTTCGAATGCGCGCCGCTCGAAGCGAGCCCAAGCACGACATCGCTCGGCTGGATGCTGCGTCCGGTGATGATGTTTTCCTTCTCGATCAAACCGACCGCGAATCCGGCCAGGTCGTATTCGCCCTCTGGATACATCGATGGCATTTCAGCTGTTTCGCCGCCGATCAGTGCGCATCCGGCCAATTCGCAGCCGTGCGCGATGCCTTTCACCACATCGGTTGCGACAGCGACATCGAGTTTGCCGCAGGCAAAATAATCGAGAAAGAAGATTGGCTCGGCACCTTGAACCAAAATATCGTTCACGCTCATCGCCACCAGATCCTGGCCGACGGTATCGTGCTTGTTCAAGTGAAAGGCGAGCTTGAGTTTGGTGCCGACGCCATCGGTGCCCGACACCATCACCGGATTCTTGAATTTTTTCGATACTTCCACCAGCGCGCCGAAACCGCCAATGCCGCCCAACACCTCCGGGCGCATGGTGCGCTTGGCAAACGGTTTGATGTTTTCGACTAGCTGATCGCCAGCGTCGATATCGACACCAGCTTCTTTATAGGTCAGGGGGGCGAGAGAATTTGTCATGGCCAATGCGCCCCTCACCCGGCAGTGCGGGCGGATGCGTGTAATGAGTTACGATGCGGGGATACAGACATCAGGATTTTACTGGAAATGCCTTCACGCCGCCCCACTGACGCACGTTTCGGCACAACGCCTGCCTTCCTCGCGCGGCTGCGCGCCAAGCGACTGCCGCAGATGCAACGCTGGCTTGATTGGAATTCGGCGCTGCTGGTATTGCTGCTGATGGGTTTTGGCGGATTGCTGTGGGTGCTCTCGCCGATTCTGGCACCGTTCCTCGCCGCCGCCATTTTGGCCTATATCTTTGATCCACTCGTCGACAAGCTGGAGGCGCACCGC
>JANNRY010000527.1:0-6064 GCA_031401935.1 Betaproteobacteria bacterium
CGCCTTCGCGGGAACGACGGAGTATTTAGAAGTTCCCTCGACGTAGGAAATTTTTAAGCCGCACTATATCTGCACAGGCGGACATGATGAAAGCTATTTATTTTTGCCCTGCGATACGTCCATGATCAGCCGTGTCGCCAGATAAAGTCTGGGTTCGATCGAGTCGATGTGGATGTACTCGTTGTCACTGGAGTGCGCCCCGAAACTTTGCAAGCCAAAGCGTTCGATCACGGGTTTGTTGTTGCCCAGCGCTGCAAACGCGGCGTCGGTGCCGCCGCCAGCAACGGTAAGCGTCACGTTTAATTGCTTGCCGATTTCCGCGTAGATGGACTGCGCGTGTTTGGCAACGGCAGCGGCAGCGGGATTAAGCTCCAGCGGCGGCCGGCGACGCTCAAATGTCATTTCCACCTTGGTGTCGGGGATGAGTTGTTTGGTGATAGTTTCGCGCACCCGTTTTTCCAGCCCGTCGTAGTCGGCGATACGAATGACGCGTACATCGGCCGCACCTGTGGCCTCCGCGGGAATCACATTGCGGTTAGTGCCGCCGTTGATCATGGTCCAGTTCATTTTCGCGCCGGTGGCCGGGTCTGAAAAATCCTTGGTCTGCAACATCTGATGCGCCAATTCATAAATCGCATTGCGGCCGCGCTCTGGTGCCGACCCCGCATGCGAAGCCTTGCCGGTCACCTTAAGCGTGACGGCGGCGATGCCCGCAGTTGCCAGCCCAAGCGTATCCGACGTGATTGGTGAGCCTTCGTGCGACATCGTCAGATCGTGCTCCGCACCAAGTTTGCTGAGCATGTTGCGGCTGGCAGGTGAGCTGATTTCCTCGTCACCATTGATCAGCACGGTCAGCGTACCGTAATCGCGGAAATTCATTGCCTTCAGTATCGTAAGCGTATGCAGGATCACCGCTATTCCGGCTTTATCGTCGCCGATGCCCAAGCCGTATGCGCGATTGCCGTCGATGCGAAACGGTTGTTTGGCGAGCATGCCTTTCAGATACACCGTATCCATATGCGCGATCAGCATTATTTTCTTGGTGCCTGTACCAGTAAAGGTTGCTTTGACCATACGACCGATCTTTGCCGGGGTGTCGTGCATGCGATAGGTATCTGGTCCCGGTTCGATGAATTCGACTGCACCGCCCAACGCTTTCAGGCGATCGTAAATCACCTGGGAAATTTGGTCCAAACCTTCGCGGTCACCGCTGCCGGATTCGATATTGACGAGGTCTTTGAGCGTATCGAGCAGCGGCTGTTTCTGTTGGCTCGCGAGCGTCAATACCGCTTGATCCGGCGCTGCGACGGCGACAGAAGTGATGAAGATGGCACACGCAGCCAATAATGGTGCGGCGATGCGGTTCAGAGGCAGAGGTGGAAGCATGACGTTTCCTATGGCAGAGTGAGTAAATGCCGCTAGCTTAACGCGAAGTGGGGCGGTGGTGCGTAAATTGGTGGCTGTGCACTTTTGCCGCCCCATCGGTCAGAATATGGTTTGTAGTGGTTGTGCGTTTGCTGTCTGCGCGACCACGTAAAATATTTTCAAAAATAAGGAATTCCGGTATGAGCCATCCCGCCTACGACGCACTTGCCGCTACCTGGAAGCGTTTACATCACTTCGGCCATCTGCAGGCAATCGCCTCGTGGGATCGTTCGGCGTTGATGCCCGCGAGTGGTAACGACGCGCGTGCGAATGCGATGGCTGAGATGGATGGTTTATTGCACGGCATTCGCACCGATCCGCAATTGGCGGCAAACATCGAAAAAGCCGAAGGCGAAAAGCTTGATGATTTTCAACGCGCCAATCTGCGCGAAATCCGGCGTGACTGGCGCAATGCGAACGCGCTACCAGCAGCACTCGTGCAGGCGCAGTCGCTGGCGATCTCGCGTTGCGAACATGCATGGCGCACGCAGCGTCCGGCCAACGACTGGCAGGGTTTTCTGGGTAATTTCCGCGAGGTATTGAAGCTCTCCCGTGAGCAGGCGAAATATTTGGCTGATCAAAGTGGCCTAAGCCCGCACGATGCACTGATGGATGTCTTTGAGCCCGGCATGACCGGCGAGATCGTGGATCGGTTGTTTGGCGATTTGCAGCAATGGCTGCCCGATTTGGTGCGGCGTGTGCGTGAGAAGCAATCACGCGAGACCGTGCAAGTACCGGTCGGTCCATTTTCGCGTGATGGGCAGTATGCGATCGGCGTAGAAGCGATGAAGTTGCTGGGTTTTGATTTCAGCGCAGGTCGGCTGGACGAAAGCGCGCATCCGTTTTGTGGCGGTGTGCCTGAAGATACGCGTCTTACCACGCGTTATCGCGAAGACAGCTTTGTCGGAAGTTTGTGGGGCACCATGCACGAAACCGGGCACGGGCGCTATGAACAAAACCTGCCGCGTGAGTGGCTGGGCCAGCCGGTGGGTTGGGCCAGAAGCGCTGGCATTCACGAAAGCCAGAGCTTAAGTTTTGAAATGCAAATTGGCCTTAGCCGCCCGTTTGTTGGTCTTCTCGCGTCGCGTCTTGCTGCGCAATTTGGCAGCCAGCCCGCGTTCGAACCTGAAAATCTTCACCGCTGGCTCACGCGCGTGCAACCGAGCTTCATTCGTGTGGATGCCGATGAACTCACTTATCCGTTGCATGTGATCCTGCGTTATCGGATTGAGCGCGATCTGATCGAAGGTCGCATCGAAGCCGACGATATTCCCGCACTTTGGGATGCGGCCATGGCCCAGCTTTTGGATACCGATACCCGTGGTAATTTCACCAACGGCTGCATGCAGGATGTGCACTGGGGCAGCGGACTTTTTGGCTACTTTCCGAGCTACACGCTGGGTGCGATGTACGCCGCCCAGTGGTTCGCAACCATTCGCAGCCGCACACCTGATCTGGATGCACGCATGGCAACGGGTGATCTGGCCCCGGTGTTCGATTGGCTGCGGGAGAATATCTGGCAGCAGGGGAGCCGCTGGAGTACGACTGAGTTGGTCACGCGTGCGACCGGAGGGCCGCTTGATGCGAGGCACTATCGGCGGCATCTTGAGACTCGGTATCTGGGCTAAGTAAACTGCTTTGAAAATTGAGGATTCTACGATGACCATCGGCGTTGGCGGCAAAACAGCGGAAGCAGCACTGGCGGCACTGTCAGACATGACAGCAGGCGTTCAGCCGATCACAAAACAGGAATATTCGCAGCGCATCGCCAATGCGCAGGCCGAAATGCGAATGCAGGGCATTGCCGCCATGTGGGTGCATGCAGGGACCAACATGACGTATTTCACTGGCACCAAGTGGCATCCGAGTGAACGCATGGTCGGTGCCATCATCCCGGCCTCAGGTGCCATCGAATATATCGCACCCTATTTTGAACAAAATACCTTGCGCGATTACATGGTCGTCGAAGGCAACGTGAGCGTCTGGCATGAGCACGAAAGCCCATACCGATTGTTTGTCGAGTCGCTAAAGCGCATGGCCATCTTGGCCGACGCGGCTTCACCACCACGTATTGGCCTGAGCGAAGACACGCCGTTTTTTATCGCCGATGGCATTGCACAACTGGCGGCAGGTTTTAAGCTCGTTAATGCGCAGCCGGTCACCGCACACTGCCGCACGCGGAAATCAGCGAGTGAGATTGCGCTGATGCAGCGCGCCAAAGACATGACGCTCGAAGTCCACAAGGCCGCTGCGAGCATCATGGTTGCGGGCATCACGACGACGGCAGTAAATGCATTTATTCACGAATCACATAAAAAGGTTGGTGCATCGGGGTCATATTTTTGCATTGTGCTGTTCGGCGAAGCCACGGCGTTTCCGCATGGCGTGAAGAACCCGCAAACGCTCAAGCACGGCGACATGGTGCTGATCGATACCGGCTGCCAGATAGAAGGCTATATTTCCGATATCACCCGCACCTATGTGTTCGGTGAGCCAAGCGAGCGGCAGCGCACTGTATGGGATGCCGAAAAAACTGCGCAGGCGGTCGCGTTTAAAACTGCGCAACTCGGCGTGCCATGCAAAGAGGTTGATCTCGCCGCGCGGCGTTCACTGGTGGCCAGTGGCTTTGGCCCTGACTACAACTTGCCGGGTCTGCCGCATCGCACCGGCCACGGTATCGGCATGGATATTCACGAATGGCCGTATCTGGTTGGCGGCGATAACACGCCGCTGGCCGAGGGCATGTGTTTTAGCAATGAGCCGATGATCTGCGTGCCCGGTGAATTCGGTATCCGGTTGGAGGATCATTTTTACATGACGGCAGCAGGGCCGAAGTGGTTCACAAAGCCATCGCACTCGGTGGATGATCCGTTTGGGTTGAGTGCGTAAGTAAATGCATAAAATTGTCATTTCGAGCAGACTGAGAAATCTGCTTTTTATTTACATCGCGGAGAAGCAGATTTCTCATCCGATGAAATTGGGTTCGAAATGACAGTTGATTGTGTTGTGGGCATGCCATCAACGTGACTTATCTCGTTCCAGATCTCCTTGCGCCCGATTTGCCGCTTGTTTTCTGCGGTACTGCACCATCGAAGGCATCCGCAGCCGCGAAGGCCTACTACGCCAAACCCGGCAATAAATTCTGGCCGACGCTTCATGCGGTTGGCATTACGCCAAGGCGCTTTGCACCGCAGGAGTATCCAGTGCTACTGTCACTGGGTGTTGGCCTCACGGACTTGTGCAAAGTGCATTCGGGGGTAGATGCAGAGCTACCCGATGACGCGTTCGATACCGCCGCGTTCGCACGCAAGCTAAAGAAGTATCGGCCAAAGGTCGTTGCGTTTACCAGCAAGAACGCAGCGCAAAATTATTTAGGACGCGCCGTTGACTATGGCTGGTGCAATGAGGCGAACGCTGGAGAGCAAGCAATGATGCGGTTCTTCGTGTTGCCCTCACCATCAGGGCTGGCGACAAGATTTTTTGATATTGAGGTTTGGCGGAAACTTGCCAGTGACGTTGCGCTAAAACCATGAACGAGAAACTGCAAACAGAAAAAAAACAAATGCGCGAAACGGTCTTAGCACGTCGCGACGCGATGGCGCCTGCCTTGCGGACTACAGCATCGCACGCGATCATCGAAAAAATATGCGCTTTGCCGAATTATCAAGAAGCCAATGTGGTGCTGATTTACATGGGTTTCGGTTCCGAGATAGAAACGCAGACGTTATTTGAGCGCATTCTTGCCGACGCTAAAATGACGGTGTTGCCGCGCGTGGATCGAGCGAGTCAGTCATTGATTTTGCATGTCGTCAGCACGGTATCCGAGTTGGTAACAAGCAAGTGGGGTATACGCGAGCCACATACGGACGCACCTTCAATGCCGATAAATGCCATCGAATTTATGCTGATGCCGGGGGTCGCGTTTGACCGGTCGGGCAATCGACTTGGCTACGGACGCGGCTATTACGATAAATTATTATCAGACGCAAGCCCAGCGTTGGCGCGGGTCGCAGCGGGATTTTCCTGTCAGCTTGTCGAAGCCGTGCCGGTCGGTCCCAATGATCAGAAAATCGACATCCTCATCACTGAAAACGAAAAAATAAAGCTTACTCATGACCGCTAAACTCATCGACGGTAAAAAAATTTCCGACTTCTTTCGCGCTGAATACAAACTGCGCGTGGATCGGCTCATCGCACTGGGTAAGCGTCCTGGCCTGGCTGTCGTTATTGTTGGGACTGATCCCGCGTCGCAGGTTTACGTACGCAACAAGGCGCGCGCCTGCGAAGCCATTGGCATGCACTCAGAAGTGCATGCACTCCCGGTCGACATTTCGCAGGGCGACCTGACCGTGTTTGTCGAGACACTTAACGTGAACCCGGCCATTCACGGCATTCTCGTGCAGTTACCGTTGCCAACGCACATCGATGATCGTGTGGTGATCGAGGCGATCGCGTCGGACAAAGACGTTGATGGTTTTCATTACGCCAACATGGGCGCACTGGTTATCGACGAGAGCCGGTTTCCGCCCTGCACGCCGTATGGCGTCATGAAAATGCTCGAGTATGAAGGCATCGCCGTTGAAGGAAAACACGTGGTAATCGTGGGGCGTTCCAATATCGTTGGCAAGCCGCAGGCGAT
>JANNRY010000528.1:0-2701 GCA_031401935.1 Betaproteobacteria bacterium
GACGACATCTTTGGCCGTCAGATTCTTCCAGTACCAGCCGTGTGTCCCGGTAAACGGCGCTCTCAACGACCCGCCGGATTTCGACGCCGTCCCTTTGTGAAACGAAAGGAATGCGCCCGACGGTCCTGACGCAGGCTCGCCATGGAAATCAAATTCCAGATTTGCGCCGCCCGTATCCCAGGCAAACACCAGCGCCTCGCCTTCCGGGAGTACGGCCTTGTATTCGGTCTGCCCGTTGGGTGCCAGCTTCACGTCGATTTCATCAGCGCGCCATGGCAAGGTCGAAATGGTCGAATACTGCACGGCCGCTGGTGTACTTGCGTTCGCGATCGCCGGCGTGACCGCTGTGACATTGGACGAACTGGCCGACGTCGCGGCAGCCATCTTTCGCTCACCCATCGTCGTTAGGCCAAACAAGCGCCCGACACCTGTCAAGTCAATGCCGTATTCGGCGGGCAGGACGACGGTCCCCAGGAGTGCGGTCGCGATGACGAAGGCCCACAACGTTGCTTTCGCCGGTGTGCCGTTACCGATGGCCTGACTATTAAGTTCAGGTGAAGACGCTTCGTGTTTCATGGTCCGCCTTATAAGCGTGTGACAAAAAAGCCGGTGAGCTGAAAGCCCATCAACATAAATCCCGCCGTCATGATCAAAGTATTGGCAACTGCGGCGTTTCTTGCGAAAGCTCTGGATCGGCGCAGGTACGCCATGCCAATCAACATGGCACCCAACGCAATTAACTGTCCGAATTCCACGCCCACATTGAAGGCGACGATATTGGCCACCAGACCGTCCGGCGAAAGCTTGAATTCCTGGAGCTTTGTCGCCAACCCAAAGCCATGCGCCAGCCCAAATAGCAGCACCGCAGCGCGCATATCGGGCTTGACGCCGAACCAGCGCTCGAAGGCGTTCAAGTTATCGAGCGCCTTATAAACCACCGACAGACCGATCAACGCATCGATCAGGTAAGGATTGGCATGTACACCCGCCAACACGCCGAACAGCAGCGTGATGCTGTGCCCCACCGCAAACAGCGTCACGTATAGCGCCACGTCGCGCATCTTGTAGAGGAAGAAAATAACGCCAAGCAGGAACAGCATGTGATCGTAACCAGTCACCATGTGCTTGGCACCGAGATAGGCGAATGCGACGAGCTGCGGTCCAGCGGATTGCTCGATAAAACCCCGGTCGCCTTCTGCCACACCGTGCGCGAATGAAAAAGTGGCGACGCAAATAAGCAATACCGCCAGACCGGTTGCACTCGCGCGTGAAGCAGAATTTTTGAATGGGCGAATAGACATGGCGAACGTAATAGCGACGGAGAGTGGCCGCAGGTTGGTCGATTTTATGACGACTTGTTTCTTTGCAATGCCTCAGACTCTAGCGCTGGCGCGGCGTCCAAGGGCATTGCCTTGGAAACCCGCGCCAGTGCTTGATCCTGGCCTGTTGCCCGTTGCGTTTGTGAATCCGCTACTTTGCCGCTTGCGCCTGTTTCAGCGTGACCTCCATGTCCAGCGGCTGCACTGATCGGTTGGTCCACATCCAGCAGAAATCCTGATCGAGCGGCGCCACCAGCGAGCCTTCTGCGCTGGCTACACCCTTGCGGTTTTCCGGATAGGTGACATCGTTGCCAACGTGGTAATGGATATTGAAATCGGTTGGTGCCGAACCCTTGAATTGCCACATCACACCATCGCCCTTCTTTAGCTTTCCGCAAAGCTCAAGGAATTTTTTCGGTGCAATGCCGGCCTTGTGCTCAAACGTATCGCCGGTCCATTTTATTTCGACGATATCCGCGCTGGCCGCGATCGGGAACAAGAGCGCAAGCAGTAACGGGGCGAGTCTCATTTGGCCATCTCGATTTCGGTCACGGCATAGCCGCTGGCAACCTTCTCGGCCTTGAATTTAACCTTGTCGCCTGCCTTTACCTTATCGAGCAAGGCGGTATCTTTCACCTGGAACACCATCGTCATAGCGGGCATGTCCAGATTCTTGATCTCACCGTGTTTGAGCGTGATTTTCTTAGCGTCCTTGTCTACTTTGCGAACTTCCGCATCAGCCATGTTTGAAGCGTCAGCAGTCGATTTTGCCGCGACTGGAGTGGCGGCAACGGGCTTACCGTGGTGGTCGCCTGAAGCCCATGAAATTGAGGGTGTGAGCAGCAAGATAAATGCGGTGGATATCGCGACAGTAAACATAAAAAATTTCATTTGTATCTCCTTGAATGGTGAAGCGGAAAAGGTTTTTGTTCGGCTAATTCGGCCGGTGCATTGATAGCGACCGTAGTTCATGAACGATTGAAGCAATAACATAGAGGACAACGCCAACAGCAATTGAGATCATCACGCACGCGGCGGTGAAATCGCATTGCTCACAACACACCAGCGGCCAAAGGCCAAACAGTAAAAAGAGGTAAGGCAATGTGGTCTTCGGTGGATGTGGCCGACGGCGCTATTTAGCGGCAACCGAAATTTTGCCCACCATCCCGGCCTGATAGTGCCCGGCGATCAAACAGGCAAAATCGAATGCCCCGGCACGGTTAAATGTCCAGATGATTTCGCCAGTCTTGCCAACCGGCACATGCGCCATGTAAGGCTCATCGTGTTCCATGTTCGGGAATTTCAACATCAGGGCGGCGTGTTCTTCGAGTTCTTTCTTGGTACCGATGACAAACTCGTGCAGCATTTTGCCCTCATTTTTA
>JANNRY010000529.1:0-8925 GCA_031401935.1 Betaproteobacteria bacterium
GGAAGTCGCCATGTCACAGCCGCATCATCCCGCCGAAGAAAACACTGAGTCCAATCCGGTCAAGATGGCGATTGCCGTCACAGTGGGTGCGTTTGCGCTCATCATCGGCATCGTCATGCTGGCATATTTCGCGGTCGGTACCTATTCCGTCGGTAGAGGCGTCGAGAAAGCCAATACGCCGGATGAAATTACAAAACGCATCGCGCCGGTAACTGTCCTGGCGCTTGACGCCGCAAAAAATCCAGCCCCGAGTCCAGCGCTGACACCAGTGGCCGCAATATCGAAGGTTGCCGCACCGATTGTGGCAATGGCAATACCTGCGGCGTCAGCGTCGGTCGCGACGACGGCTGCCGGTGGCGAAGGTACCTACAAGACCGCATGCGTGGCCTGTCATGGTGCCGGCATTGCCGGCGCGCCAAAGACGGGCGACAAAGCCGCATGGTCTGCGCGCGTCGCCCAAGGCAAGCCGACACTTTATGATCACGCAATCCGTGGGTACCAAGGAAAAGCGGGCGTCATGCCAGCCAAAGGCGGCAATTCGGCACTGGCTGATGCAGATGTGAAATCGGCTGTGGATTACATGGTTTCACTGGCCAAGTAGGGCCTGATGGTGGTTGTAAGGATTACAGAAAAAGGGGCGGATCTTCCGCCCCTTTTACTTTTCCGGGCGCTCGGATGAGTACATACGCGATTGGCGATCTGCAGGGATGCAACGCATCACTTCAAGCGCTCCTGGCCAAGATTGGTTTTGTCAGCACGCAAGATCGTTTGTGGTTTGTTGGTGACCTCGTCAACCGCGGTCCGGGATCGTTAGAGTGCCTGCGTTTTGTCAGTAGTTTGGGTGACCGTGCGGCCGTCGTGTTGGGTAATCATGACCTGCATCTGCTCGCGGTGGCTGAAGGCGTGAGCAAGCCCGGTAAGCGCGATACGCTCCAACCGATTCTCGATGCGCCGGATCGCGCCGATTTACTCGATTGGTTAAGTTGCCAAAAGTTACTTCATGTTGATGGACGCTACATGATGGTCCATGCGGGCCTCCTCCCTCAATGGAGCCTCTCAAAGGCGATGGCGCTTGCCGCTGAAATCGAAACGCTGATACGTGGCCCGGGTCGGCGCGCATTCCTGAAAAATATGTATGGCAATGAACCGAGCCACTGGGATGAAACGCTAACTGGGAAATCGCGCCATCGATTAGTCGCCAACGTGCTGACCCGCATGCGCATTCTCAACGATAACAACGAGCTCGATCTTGAATTCAAGGGCGAGCTTGATGGCATTCCACCGGGAATGGTCCCATGGTTTACAAAACGTCATCCCTCATTGGCCGACAAGACGATTCTCGCCGGGCATTGGTCTGCGCTAGGCCTGCATGTGCAGCCCAATTTTATTGGCTTGGACACGGGCTGCGCATGGGGACGCCAGCTCACTGCATTTCGGTTGGAGGATCGTGCGATTTTCCAGGTTGAGTGTGCCGCTGAAGATCGCTCTGATGGTGAAGAATAGCAACCCCTAGCACTGGCGGGCATCTTCCGCGTTAAAGGCTCGATGCGCCGCGCCAATTCTGGTGTTTGATGATTACATCTGTTTGAACAAATGCGAGAACGGTCGGCTCACCGTGAGATTCTCCTTGCGGCCTTTCACCTTTACCGTCGCCTGACCGCGAAAGTCACGCGACACCGTCTCGATGGCGATGGCGTTGACGATGGTGGAGCGGTGAATTTGCCAGAATTTCTCAGCGTCGATGCCATCGAGAATTTCCTTGATCGGTGTTTTGATCAAGGCATCAAATTCCTTGGTCGCCACCAACGTGTATTTTTCGTCGGATTGGAAAAACAGCACATCTTCAATCGGAATTAACCGCAGGTTGGAGCCGATATTGGCTTTGATCCATTTCAGTTTTTCGCTCTGCGGATTGAGCTTGGCCGAAAGATGCGCGACCAGCGCTTCCAGATTTTGTGGCGGCGGCGCAGGCACGATGGACAAGCGTTCCTTAAGTCTGTCCACCGCCGCTTTCAGACGCTCGTCGCTATAGGGTTTGAGCACGTAATCAATGGCACCAGTCTCAAACGCTTCGACCGCATATTGATCAAACGCCGTCACGAACACGACATGGCAATGCAGTGAACGATTGGCGGCGAGGCTTTTCGCCACTTCCACGCCAGTCATTTCGGGCATCTGAATATCGAGAAACGCCAGTTGAGGTTGATGCTCACCGATGGCTTCAAGGGCGGCCTCGCCGTCGCCCACATCGGCAACGATATTGAGCTCAGGCCAGAGTTTGCCGAGCTTGGATTTTAATTGCGCGCGGAGGATGGGTTCGTCTTCGGCAATGATTGCTGTGATTGTCATGGCTGTCTTTTTTGCGTTGTTGGCTTCAGCATCATTATGCCGTCACTATTTCGGCGTTGCGTCACTAACGGCTGGCTTTGCGCGTTTACGCCACCAGAACCAGTAAATCGCAAATCCCACCACCGCAAACGGTGAGAGTGCAGGCACCAGCGAAACCAGAATAATGACCGGAATGAATATCAGTAAGCCGGCAAATAAGAATCCCAGCCCGTACACAACCGCCACGACAATCGCCGCCACCAGCGCGGCAACGCCAAAGCCGATCAACAGGCCAACCGAACCCAGCGCCATGCCTTCCAAACCACCCAGGCGCGACGAGCCCATCTGCACTGGCAGCCAGCCGGTGTAGAGCGCGATCAGGCCGACCACAAATAGCACAGCCAGTAATGCCATCACGCTCACGAACACCACAGAAAGAGTTCTGGCCCACACGCTGTGCGTTTTGGCGGCCGCACCCCAAGCGCGACCCCAGCCGGTCTTCGGGGGCTCCGCGATGAAACTGGCGCGGGCGGGTGCGCTCGGTGATGCGGCCTGTTGTGCCGCCAATGTGCCAGGCAGTTCAATGGTTGCCACGACACCTTTCGGATCGTTTGATTCAATGGTGAATTTTGCCTTGTCGCCATAGAGCGCGGTAAGGCGTTCACGCAAATTGGTCAATCCCACACCGCCACCGGCCTGGATCGGCGCGTCGGATAAACCGCGACCCGTGTCCTTCACTTGCAGGCGGATGCGGTCACCGTCTGCCGTGAACATCCGTGCGACGACAACATCGATGCGTCCGCCTTCGCGCTGTGGTTCCAGCCCATGCTTGATCGCGTTTTCCACCAGCGAGGGCAGCATCATCGGCGGGAACGGTGCTGTCAGCACATCATCAGGCACATCGATGCCAAATTCCAGCCGCGCCCCCATACGCATTTTCAGGATATTAAGGTAAGCCCGTACGCGTTCGACTTCCTGACCGACGGTGGAAGAGTTCTCGCGCATTTTCGGCAGCGACGCACGCAGATACTGGATCAGATGCCCGACCATTTGATTGGCGGCGGGCGGATCGACCTCCGTCAGCGCTTGCACATTGGCCAACGTGTTGTAGAGAAAATGCGGCTCCACTTGCGCTTGCAAGGCTTGCAAACGCGCCTCTGTCACCTGTCGGTTCACGTTGCTGACTTCAGCTTCCTGCGTCTTCCTGTCGGCCAAGGCAAGCGCGCGCCGCGAGCGACCGATGTAGACCTTGGCGATGATCAACATGATAAATAGCGGGATGAAGCTTAAGATCAGCGCCGAGCCCACGCCGATCCGCCAGACATCGCCGGCAACCTTGGCGCGGATGTCCTCGCGAAATTCTGGCGCGAGCGGTGCCAAAGGTACGATTGGGGGCAAATGGATACCCATTTCACTCAGGCCGATGGTGGTGCCAGGAGGGGTCTTAGGCGAGCCTGGTGCGCTGGGAGGAACGGGAGGAACGGAAGCAGCAGGTGCCTTCGGCTCGACCGGCATTTTAGGCTCGGCCGGTGGCGCAACATTTTTCTTCGCGCCACTTGCATCGATCGTCACCTTCACATCCGGCTTGGCCGGATTGTCGCCAATGTCGACTTTGAATCCCTGACCCAGGTCGATGTCGATGTTGACGTTGCTATTGCTATTGCGGAGTTTCTTGATCGCCTTGACCGCGTCTTTAGCCGCTTGTTCGCGTTCCTTCGCGCCGCGGATCAAGTCGTCAAACGACTTCTCTGTCGCTGTCGTGTCGATACCCTTGTCGCGCAGCTTATCGAGCGCCTCGCGACGTGCTTCCTCAATGGTTTCGCGTGCTTCGGTCGTTGATTCAATCGCTGACTGCGCAACCTCGACGGCCGCCTCATGCGCCGCCTCAGCAGCCTCGCGCGCGGCAGAACGCATTTCAGTACCCACCTTTGCCTGCGCATTCGAAAGCTCTTTGCGCGCACGATCAATTTCGGCGAGTGCACGGTCCAGCTCCGCCTTGCGCGTGGGATCCCCGGCGCGTTCTTTCATGGTGCTGACGATGCCCTCAGCCACATTGAGCGCGCTGTCGCCAAAGGCCAGATCGATTTCCCGCTTGATGGCGCGCTTTTCGCCGGCCGTCGCACCGCTCTCGGCAAGTCGCATCACATGGATCGGCGTGGTGAACATCACCAGCGCAACCAGCGTAAATAAGCCAAAAAGAGCGACGCCCCACCAAGGGGTTCTGTAAATGAAGTTGCCGAGCGCTTTAAACATGATTTGAATTGTGTTCGATGGATGATTTTACGGGATGCAGTGAGAATACGGGCGTGAGCCACCCGTCTCAAGCCGACTAGGGCCGGATTGCAGAAGGTTGGGGGCGAATTGCGGGGGCGGGGGATGGATGCCGGGATAAATCGCTTGGCGCAGCGTCACGTCGGTCGAGTCGATAGAGCAGAAACTGGTGATTTTTCAGGTAAACACAAGCATTGGCGGGCTATTTGGCGGCATTTCCTCCTGAAAGGCACGCCAGTATTAGAGATTACAAATTACGCCGCTCAAAGCACCGCGCTACGCACCTTCCGCGACAGCGCATCAAACGCCACCACCAGCAGCACAATCGCGATCAGAATGGTGGCCAGCCGCCCCCACTGAAACAGCGACACCGCCTCCGACACCAGCAATCCCAATCCACCCGCGCCGATTAACCCAAGCACGGTGGAATCACGAATGTTGTATTCCCAGATGTAGAGATGGTTGGAGAGGAAATTTGGGAGCAACGCGGGCCACACCGCGAACAAAAATACCTGCATCGGCGAGGCACCGGTGGCGCGCACGGCTTCGAGTGGTCGCATGTCGAGCGTCTCGATCGACTCCGCATACAGCTTGCCCCATGTGCCCATCGAGTGCAGTCCAATCGCGAGGATGCCGGCCACCGGCCCCAAGCCGACGATGCCGACGATGAGCAACCCGAATACGAGCGAGTGGATCGAGCGGGCGACATCGAGAATGCGTCGCGCGCACCACGCAATCGGTGCGGGCGTGTGCATATTTTTGGCCGACAAAAATCCCAGCGGTGCGCCGAGCAACGCGGCCAGCAGGGAGCCCAACGTGGCGATTTTTAGCGTGGTCCAAATGGCGACGCCCAAGCCGATGAGAAATTTCGCTTCGACCGCAGGCTGATCTTCCACGCGCAACACGCGGCCATCGTCGGCTTTGTATTCGAGCTTGGGGTCGCCGAACCATAGATTGAGGAAGCTTGGCTGCGATAGTTCGTTTGCGGTCGTTATCAGGTTCTGCCACGGCCTGCGACCAAACGAAAAATCGTCGGCGCGAATCAGACTAACAACGCAGGTCGCGACGAGCAGCGCATAAACGGCCATCAACCATGCGGCGCGCCGACTGGAAAACCCGACCAGCCGCGGTCGTGGCGGGGAGCCTTCCAGTGCGGCGGTCGAGGTCGTGTTCACGAGTGTGTCAGTCTGTTACCGCGCGTTTACTTCTTCGCCAGCCAGCCCATTGCCAACGCAGCATCCTTGATCGGTGCGTAGTATTTATTGTCCTTGGTGACAAAGCCAGTGTAGTTGTTCGGCAATAAATTCGGCTGCGCTTTCAGTTCTGCGCCGAGCTCTTCCAGCGCGCGGGTGAGTTTCGCGACAAGCACTTTGTCTTTGGCGATCTCGGCCGAAATCGCGAACGCGTCGTTTGGCAGAGCGGCCGAGGTCCAGACAATGCGGCTGTCAGCGGCTTTGATGAGGCCCTGCTCGATCATCGCGTCGCGGTTGCGGTTGTAATCAGCACCGGCATCGAGTTCGCCACGCGTGACCTGCGTTTCAATCGCCTGATGCTTGGTGTTGATCACTTTGGAAAAATATTTTTCAGGATCGATGCCGCGCTTGAAGAATTCGTGCGACGGAATCAGGTAGCCGGAAGTTGAACCCTTATCACCGAACGCGAAGGTCTTGCCCTTCATGTCGTCGATGTTGTTGATGCCGCTCCTGGGGCCAGTCACCATGATGGCGAAATATTCCGGCTTGCCGTTGTAAAGAATGGTGGAGATGACTTCTGCACCAGCCTGATGATTGGCCAGTACGTAACCCCACGGCCCCATCAGCGATAGATCGGTTTCGCCAGCGGCCAGCGATTTTGCCAAGCCTTCCCAAGTGTCGACCGTGCGCAGTCGAACCTCACGGCCGAGCTTTTTGGACAGGTAATTGGCCAGCGGTTTGTAGGTGGCGTCGTTCTTTTCTTTGTCCGGCTGAAACAAGCCAACGCCAAATTCGAGCGGCTTCAGGGTTTGTGCATTAATAGCTGCGCTTGAAAGCACCAGCATAAAAGCGGCGAACAAAGAAGCAAATAATTTCATTGCAGAGTCCTGAAAAAAAGTTGGGATGAACGCTCAATCGATACGCTAAAAGACTGTTTGCGGATGCACAAACCAATGTTATTGGTCACGCGTCGGGCATAAACATTACATAGATAAAATTTGCACAAAGTCTAGCATTGGCGAGCATCACAGGCAATAAATGTCTGAAAAGCCGCTCCAGTGCTAGAGTTTACCTTTTATTTTGCCGTACAGCGCCAGCGCCGCTACACGCTGCGTCGCATGGTCAACAACCGGTGCCGGATAGTCGCTCCCGATGATTACACCACACGCTTGTTGCTCCAGCGGCGGCAGCGTCCACGGCGCATGGATGAACTTGTCCGGTACATCTTTCAGCGCGGGCAAATAGCGGCGAATAAATTTGCCCTTTGGATCGAAGCGCTCGGATTGCGTCACCGGATTGAAAATACGAAAGTACGGCTGCGCATCACAGCCGGTGGACGCGGCCCACTGCCAGCCGCCGTTGTTGGCTGACAAATCAAAATCGTTCAGGTTGTCAGCGAAATATTGTTCGCCCCAGCGCCAGTCGATCAACAAATCCTTGGTTAGAAAACTGGCTACGATCATGCGCAGCCGGTTGTGCATATAGCCGGTCTCGTTGATCTGTTTCATGGCGGCGTCAATGATCGGATAGCCGGTGCGCGCCTGACGCCACGCGTCGAATAAATTTTTGTCATTTGGCCAGACAATCGCGTCGTACTCCGGCCGGAATGCCGACTTCGCTGCATGCGGATGGTGGTAGAGAATCTGGAAATAAAAGTCGCGCCAGATTAATTCAGATAGCCACGTTTGCGCACCCACATTCTGCGGCGCCTGTGCCCGTGCGTGCGCGGTGCGTGCCAGCTCACGTATCGAAATGGTGCCGAAGCGATTGTGCACCGATAAATATGAAACCCCTTTCACGGCTGGAAGGTCACGCGCGTCTTTGTAATCGTCGATGCGCTTCACAAAATCAGCCAGCAACTTACCCGCCTCGGCCTCGCCACCTTTGATGCCTAGCGTATTCAGATTGGTGCGCTCAAACCCCAGCGTTTCCAACGGCATCAGCGTTTCTGCGGGATCAGGTTTGGCAAAGTGCGCCCGGTATTTTTCCACAGGATAGCTTTTAAGTTGAAACGCATCCAGCTTCTTTAGCCACGCATTTTTGTACGGCGTAAACACGCTGTAGGTGCCGCCGACCAGCGTGAGCACTTCGTCTTTTTCAAAAATCACCGTGTCTTTAAAGGCATGAAAGCCGATATCGTTTTGCATGAGCGCATCGCGCACGGCCAAGTCGCGGTTGATGGCTTGAGGCTCGTAGTCCTCGTTGGCAAAAACGGCATCGACGTTAAGCTTACGCGCCAATGTCGGGATCAATTCAGCGGCACGCGCATGGCGAACGATGAGTCTGCCGCCCAGTTTTTTCAGCGACGCATCCAGTTCACGAACACTTTCCCAGATGAACTCAACACGCCGGTCCCGTTTCTGGCCTAATGCATCGAGAATAGCCGAATCGAAGACAAACACGCAGTAGACGCGCTGCGCCGATTTCAATGCATGGTAAAGACCGGCATTGTCGGTCGCGCGCAGATCGCGCCGGAACCAAAAGAGTGCAGTATTCAATAGCGCCACAGTCATCGAAGAGGCATAGTCAAGCCAGCCGGAAACGGGTAAAATTTCGCCTTAGTGAAGAGCGTGAATTTTACCAATCATTTCCTCATCGCCATGCCCGGCATGGCAGATCCGTATTTTTCCAAGACCCTGACGCTCATCTGTGAGCACTCCGAGCGCGGCGCAATCGGTCTGGTCATCAATAAGCCCATCGATGTCACGCTCGGCAGCCTGTTCGAGCAGGTCAACATCACACTCAACGACGAATCACTCAGAATGGAGCCTGTGCATTTTGGCGGGCCGGTGATGGTGGATCGCGGTTTTGTATTGCATCAGCCGCTGGGTGACTGGAGCTCCACTCTCAAGATCGACGACGACACCGGCCTCACTACCTCCAAAGATATTCTTGAGGCGATGGCCAACGGCGAGGGGCCAAGTCGACTCCTGGTCACGCTCGGCTATGCTGGCTGGGCACCTGGCCAACTCGAAGACGAAATCAAGCGCAACGGCTGGCTCACGGTCGAATCCAAGGCGACAACGATTTTCGACGTGCCAGCGGAAGCGCGTGTGACGGCGGCGATGGCGTTGTTGGGATTGAATTACGGAAACTTATCGGACATCGCAGGCCATGCGTAGCGCGGCATCCA
>JANNRY010000530.1:0-3211 GCA_031401935.1 Betaproteobacteria bacterium
CTTGAAACCCTCGGAATAAGACGCATAAAGATTGTGTTCAGGCGCAAATTTCCAGCTGAAACCAATCTTGGGTGTGAATTTAGTGTCAGTACGATTTAGGTCACTCTTGTTTAAATCCGTATTCGTAGGCAACCCAAACGCGGCTGGATTTCCAAGCGTAGGTGATCCCGTCAATCCAAGGTAGTTCCTTTTGAATATTCTTGCCTCACGATTGTCGCTGGTGTAGCGTCCACCGATGTTTACGTTGAAGGTATCAGTGAGGTTGTAGCTGACATCAGCAAATGTCGCGTAGGTTTTCGTATCGATGTCGTCGAGCGTGTAAAGAGAAAGTCCGCCCGAAAGGTTGGCAAGCACATCAAACTCGTTGAACGCATTTGCTTTCATGTAGTACACGCCAGCAACGCCTTGCCACTTCGAGCCTGTGTATGTAAATTGGAATTCCTGACTGAGCTGCTTATTCTTGTAGATAGCGGGCGCTTCAAACAGAGGCGTATTGAGCGAGTCGAAATCGATTGGCGCGAAGGACTTGTCTCCCCGCGACGCGGTGATCGACTTGAACGACAGGGTCGGATCAATTGTCCAATCCACCAGCAGCGATTCCCCACGGGTGGTGACCTTTTGCGCGTTTCCGAGTACCGAATAGAGATTGGCGCGCGTGTCGTACTTGCCTTCAAGCGGCGGCAGATTACCCGGTGCCGGGCTCGGCGTCAGGCGATACCCTTGCTTGGGCATGGAGTCATCAACCGTGCGATCAGCGGAAAAACGGATGAAGAGCGAACTGTTAGGTGTGAATTCGGCGCTAAAGCGGCCAGCCAAAACTTCCTTGTTGTAGTTGTCGTTGCCGTTGACGACGTTTTTGCCAAAACCGTCCCGGTTGAATGAGGCGATGGTCCCGCCAATTTTCAGTGTGTCAGAAACTGGCACGCTACCTTTGACAACCAAGTCCTTTTCGCTATAACTGCCGAACGTCGCTTTAACGCTTAATTCGGGTTTATCGGATAGCTTTCTCGTCACATACTTAATTGCACCGCCGATGGTGTTGCGACCATAGAGAGTTCCCTGCGGACCGCGAAGGACCTCGATACGCGCGAGGTCATAAATGTCGGAGAGTGCACCTTGGGGGCGCGCCAGATAAACATCGTCCAGATAGATGCCAACGCCCTGCTCGTATCCGGCCACCGGATCTTGCTGGCCGATACCGCGAATGAACGCAGTGAGTGTGGTGTTGGTTGCGCGTGACGTTTTTAGCGTGGTATTTGGGATCAGATCTGCCAAACCGGTGATGTCTGGAATGCCCGCTTTTTCGAGGGCGGCACCAGAAAACGCAGTCACCGCTCCAGGAACATCCTGTATCAGTTCTTCGCGTCGTCGTGCCGTTACCGTGACAACTTCGACTTTTTCGCCGTCGTCCGCCTTTGCGGGTCCTTGGTTGGCTGGCGCGGCCTGCTGTGCCGATACCGTTCCGGTGCCAACAAACAGCGCGGCAATGGCAACACTCATGTATTTCAGTTTCATGTTTTTCTCCTCAGCTGGGTTTTTAGTAGTAGCGTTTGTAAAACTGTTTTTGTAGAACTTTCTGCTCGGACTTGTCGTTTCACGCAAAGTCACGGTAAAATTCATTAGTTGTTGAATTAATCGTAACAAAGAATTTGGCTAAGTGCAAGTGCGTTAAATAAGTGTGAACTGTTCACTTGGCGATGCCGACGTGATCGCACGCGCAAAAATAATTTTGATGTGGCATCTCAAATGTAAGGTGATGCCGCCATTGAATCGCAACGAGGAGGAAACCCCGCATGAAATCTCGCTACTGGTTCGCCATCGCAGCTGCCATCAATGCATTGGTCATTTCCAGTCTGGCGCAAGGCCAGAACAAAGATATTCGTGTTGCGTTCATCTACGACAAGACCGGCCCGCTTGAGGCCTATGTAAAACAGACCCAGACTGGTTTGATGTTCGGCCTCGAGTACGCGACCAGCGGCACCATGTCTATTGCAGGCAGGAAGCTGGTGTTGATTGAACGGGACAGCCAAGGCAAGCCGGACGTGGCTAAATTGCAACTGGCAGCCGCTTATGCCGACGACAAGGCGGATATCGCTATTGCTGCTACGGGTTCAGGCGCATCACTGGCGATGCTGCCGGTGGCTGAAGAGTACAAGAAAATTCTGCTGATCGAGCCCGCTGTCGCGGATTCGATTACAGGTGAAAAGTGGAACAAATACATTTTCCGTACCGGGCGCAATAGTTCGCAGGACGCCATATCAAACGCCGTGGCCCAGGATAAACCCGGCGTCAGCATTGCCACACTCGGGCAGGACAATGCGTTCGGGCGTGATGGTGTGAAGGCTTTCAAGGATGCGCTGAAACAGGCAAAAATAGTTCATGAAGAATATCTACCTGCTGCCACGACCGATTTCACTGCCGGCGCGCAGCGGCTGATTGACAAACTCCGGGACAAGCCCGGTCGAAAGCTCATCTGGATCATCTGGGCGGGCACCGGCAGCCCGTTCAAGATTGCCGACCTTGACCTGAAGCGATACGGCATCGAAATAGTCACTGGCGGCAACATTCTGCCTGCGATGTCGGTGTACAAGAATTTTCCCGGCATGGAGGGCGCAACGTACTATTACTACGACATTCCGAAAAATCCGCTCAATGCCGTGCTCGTCAGTCGGCACATGTCAAAATTCAAAACGCCACCGGACTTTTTTACTGCGGGTGGATTCTCGGTGGCGATGGCGCTGGTAACTGCGCTCAAGAAAACAAACGGCGATACCAATACCGATGCACTCATTGCGGCGATGGAGGGCATGTCCTTTGATACACCAAAAGGAAAAATGACGTTCCGCAAAGAGGACCACCAGGCCATGCAGAGCATGTTTCATTTCAGGATCAAGGTCGACCCAGCCCTGGCGTGGGCAGTGCCGGAACTGGTGCGCGAGATCAAGCCTGAAGACATGAATGTGCCCATTCGCAATAAGCGCTAGATTCACACGCGACCAAAACGGCATGTCATTCACTTCGCTAGCGAGGAGTGACGTGCGGCACGAACCAAGGAGACGCAAATGAAATCGATACTGACCTTCATCGCCGCCGTGGCGTTCGGCCATGCATGCGGCATGGTGCACGCTGCACCGCTGCCGCAATTGAACATAGACAAGACGCAGACGACGGTTTCCGGCGCATCATCCGGCGGCTACATGGCGGTGCAATT
>JANNRY010000531.1:0-3386 GCA_031401935.1 Betaproteobacteria bacterium
GTTCAACCGGGCAAAGGCGGTTTACAGGTTTGCGAGCCGGTGCGCGCGTTACTTGGGCGCTTGAGCGGCAATCGCCTCGATTGCCAATTTAGCAGCAAACAGCTGCATCTCCTCAGGAAATACAGTAAGCACGCGAGATACAATAAGCAAATGGACCAAAACGCCCTGAAACTGGCCGCTGCAAAAGCCGCTATTGCCTACGTTCCCATCGACACTATTATTGGCGTTGGTACCGGCTCGACGGTCAATTTTTTTATTGCGGAACTGGCAAAAATTTCGCACCGCATCAAAGCCGCCGTTTCAAGCTCCGACGCCAGCAGCGTGCTATTGAAGCAAGCCAACATCGAAGTCGTGACGCTCAATGACGCCGGGCCGTTGTCGGTTTATATCGATGGTGCCGACGAAATTACAGCGCATCTGGCGATGATCAAAGGCGGTGGCGCGGCATTGACGAGGGAGAAAATTATTGCTGCCGCGTCGGATAAATTCGTGTGTATCGCCGATGAATCCAAGTTGGTCGATGTACTCGGCAAGTTTCCGTTGCCGGTGGAAGTCATCCCGATAGCGCGCAGTTATGTGGCGCGTGAATTGGTGAAGCTGGGCGGCCATCCGGAATGGCGAATGAAAGACGACAAAGCCATCGTCACGGATAATGGCAACTGGATTCTCGACGTATTTGGCCTTGCCATCACTGATCCGATCGAACTGGAATCGACAATCAATCATATTGCCGGTGTTGTGACCAATGGCCTTTTTGCAAGACGCGGTGCTGACATCGCATTGTTGGCCTCAATCAGCGGCGTGAAAACATTGAAGCGTTGAAGCGCACTGCCATACAGCCGTAACAGAATTGTCACAGATTCACAGTAGACTCCTTCAAGTACATTCAGGCTAATATTCTATTTGCCTGCCACCAGACAGAAAAAACATGCCAAACGAACACATTTCCAAGAAATTTGATGCCGAACTCGAAGGCGTGCGCTCGCGCGTGCTGCAGATGGGTGGTCTGGTGGAGCAGCAAATCAATCAGGCAATGGAAGCGCTCGCCACTGGGGATATGCCGCTGGCTGACCATGTAATCGTTGACGACCAACGAGTCAATGCGATGGAAGTTGGCATCGACGACGACTGCACACATATCATTGCCAGACGCCAACCGACTGCGGGCGATTTGCGGATGGTGATGGCGGTGGTGAAAACGATTACTGATCTTGAGCGCATCGGCGACGAAGCGCAAAAAATTGCCCGCATGGCAAAGCTCGTTCATGGACGTGAGCACGGCGCATCGCCACGTTTTTCGGAAGTGCATTACGCCAGCAGCGTTGCGTTGGACATGCTCAAAACGGCACTGGATGCATTCGCGCGTCTCGACGTCGCGGCGGCGGCGAAAGTGGTGAAGCAGGATCAGATTGTTGATGAGCAGTTTCGCGGCATCATGCGCCAGCTCGTTACGTTCATGATGGAAGATCCGCGCACCATTTCTGCTTGTATCGACATTCTGTTTGTTGCCAAGGCGATTGAACGCATTGGTGACCACGCCAAGAATATTTCAGAGCACGTCGTGTATCTGGTCAAGGGCAAGGACGTGCGACACGTGAGCGCTGAAGAATTCGAGCGGGAAACCTCATCGCCGCACTAACGCGGGCCATTACTTCGGCTACTAAAAAACGCCCAAACAGGGCGTTTTTTGTTGGGTCGTTGGGACTTTGGGACAATAGCAAAAAACGTGCAGTCACTTAAGCCGGCGGCGGCACAAATCCTGTCGCCTGATCGGCACCTTCGCCAAAAAAATGTCGCTGCATCTGTTCTTCCAGATATTTGCGCGCTTTGATATCCGCAAGGTTAAGGCGATTCTCATTCACCAATCGCTTTTGGTGTTCCAGCCATTCTTTCCAGGCTTGCTTGGAAACACCTTCATATAGCTGTTTGCCCAGCGCGCCCGGGTAAGGCGGGAAATCGAGGCCCTCGGCTTCGGTTTTCAATTTAATGCAATTCACCATTCTTGCCATTTGTCGCTCCATTGTTGATCCGGCACACGATGAGATCATTACTCATTGTGCCGCATTTCTCACCCTCTCCTTTGGGAGAGGGTTGGGGGTTGAGCGGGGAATTCGAGCGGCATGCCGCTTGCCCGCGAAACTGTGACCCGATGCAACGGGTCACGCGCACTGCAAGTGAGGGAAATCGGGTTTCTATACGGGTTTCGAATAGATTTTCGAACGCCGTGAATAGTTATATAAGGCCTGTTTTTCCTGCGGCAACTTTGATACGTCGCTTTCCACAAAGCCACGTTCGACAAACCACTGTGTCGTTTGTGTCGATAACACGAACAGCGTTTTAAAGCCTTTTTCTTTGGCCCGCTTCTCGGCAAATGTGAGAATTCGCTCGCCTCGGCCGCCATCACGATAAAACGGGTTAACCGCGAGGCACGCCAATTCAACCGCCTTGTCATTCGGAAACGGGTACAGCGCCGCGCAGCCAATAATTTCGTTTTCGTGTTCCAGCACTATGAAGCGGTCTATTTCCTTCTCGATCAACTCGCGATCGCGCTTGACGAGGACGCCTGCTGCGACCAACGGATCTATTATGGCCATGATGCCGTCGGTGTCATCGAGCGTTGCATCACGCAGGCGGTCAGGCGCTTCCAGCACCACCATCGTGCCGATACCGTGATGCGTAAACAATTCCATCAACAGCGCGCCATCGATGTGCCGGCTGATCAAATGGGCGCGTTTTACGCCTTCCCGCACCGCGCGAATCGCGCACGGCAGGAATAGTCGAATATCCTCGGTCTGTCCGCCATAACGCACGGCATTGAGCGCTTCCTGAGCTTGCAACGCTGTCAGTTCATTGATCAAACGCTCTTTGCTGTCGGTGGCACCGAGTGTTTCCGTGAGGAAAATGAGTTTTTCCGCCTTGAGTGCGATCGCCACCGAGGTCGCCACATCTTCCAGTGTGCAGTTAAAAATATCGCCGGTCGGTGAGAAACCAATCGGCGAAATCAGCACGACTTCATCATCATCAAGACGCCGCACGATACCTTCGGCATCAACCTTTCGCACTTGTCCGGTGTGCATGTAATCAACACCATCGCGTACACCGAACGGTTTGGCGGTAATGAAGTTACCGGATGCGACACGGATGTCAGCACCTGACATCGGCGAATTAGCAAGCTCGGTGGAATGTGTGGCATCGATTTCCATGCTGACGATCCCGTTGGCCTCTTTAACGCATCTGAGCGCGGCATCATCGGTGACGCGACGACCATCCACCAGTTTTGATACGACACCGTGCTGCACGAGCTGGTCTTCGACCTGTGGACGCGTGCCATGCACCAGCACCACACGAATTTCCAGGCTCACCAAAACATTGATGTCGTGCGCGAG
>JANNRY010000532.1:0-1671 GCA_031401935.1 Betaproteobacteria bacterium
CCTTCGGCGTCGTCTGTGCAAACGCGCTGGGCATGGAAACTGCCGCCGCGATCGTCAGGCCAAACGCCAGGCCATGAGCGAGAGAGCGGGGCGTGCAGGCTGCTGCAATGATGTTTCTTTTCATTTGGGGTTCCCGGGTAAGAGATGAATTGAGGTTGCGGACGAGCTAAAGTTAGCAAAAATCTCTAGAGGCCGCAAACTCAGCGCACTATTATTTGCGTTTTTGTTGTGTGGCCGACACAGATTTGAAATATTACAGGCGCGTTACACTTCGAGCATGATTCCAGTTCATATCCAAAAGCTTGCTATCGTCGATCTTGAAACCACCGGTATCACCGCGACGGGTGACCGCATTACCGAAGTGGGTATTGTGCTGATCGAAAATGGTGCAGTCATTGAAGAATGGCAGAGTCTGGTGAATCCCGAATGCCCCATTCCAGCGGAGATTCAAGCGCTTACCGGGATCACTGACGCGATGGTGGCAAATGCGCCGACTTTTGCCCGGCTGGCAAAGGAGATTTTGGCCCGTCTGGATGGCTGCCTGTTTGTGGCCCATAACGCGCGATTTGACTACGGCTTTATAAAGAACGCGTTTCGCCGCCTCGATATGGCCTTCACCGCAGATGTGCTGTGTACTGTGCGTCTATCGAGGCGGCTGTATCCGGAATATGCGAAGCATAATCTCGACGCCCTGATTTCGCGCCACCGTCTCAATTGTGACGACCGTCATCGCGCGCTGGGCGATGCGCGGATCACGTGGCAGGCGCTAGACGCCATGTGTCGCGCCAATGCGCCGGAGAGAGTTGAGAGCGCGATCAAGGCGCTGCTCAAGATGCCGAGCCTCCCGCCACAATTGTCACCCGGCGCCCTCGACGATTTGCCTGAAGGTCCGGGAGTCTATTTATTCTATGGCGTGAACGCCTTGCCGATTTACGTTGGTAAGAGCGTGAATTTGCGAGACCGGGTGCGATCGCACTTTTCCAGCGACTACCGCAGTGCCAACGACCAGCGACTTTCTATCGAAATCACGCGAATTGGTTTTGAGGAGACCGCCGGTGAGCTGGGCGCGCTATTGCGCGAATCCCAATTGGTGAAGTCAGCATTACCGCTGCGAAATCACCGGCTGCGAAAAAATAAGCAGATCGTTTTCATTCGGCTTGCCGATCTCTCGTTGCCACCCGAAATAGTGCCCTTTGCGGACTTCGATCCCGCTAGCACCAAAGGGTTGTATGGCCCGTTTCCGGCCAAGCCACGCGCCAAGGCACTTCTGCAAAGTCTCGCTGCCGATTTTGAGCTTTGCTGGAAAGCGCTCGGTGTGCAGCAGACCGAGGGCGCGTGTTTTGCGAGGCAGCTGCACCGCTGCCGCGGAGCCTGTGTAGGGCAGGAGAGCATGATGCAGCACAACCTGCGGCTACTCGACGCCTTGAGCAAGCATCGATTTCCGGCCTGGCCATGGAAGGGGCCGATTGCTATTAAAGAAACCCACCCCGATCACGGCTGGGAGCGTCTCTATCTGGTGGATCGGTGGTGCCATTTTGGCACCGCGCAAGACGACCAAGATGTCGCGTCGCAACTACAAAGCCGCCGCGTTCATGAATGCGAATTTGACCCTGATGTCTATAAGTTGCTACGGAAATATCTGGTGCAAACGAGCAGGCCGGAGGTGCGGGT
>JANNRY010000533.1:0-1538 GCA_031401935.1 Betaproteobacteria bacterium
CATCGCGGCAGCAATAGTTACGCACATCGTCAGAAACGCGACCCAGGCATATGGCCACAGCAGCGGCATGCCTAGCAGAATCAAGCCGTCATTGCTCCCAGGGATTAGCAAGCTACCCCACCCCATCAGCACACCGCCGACCAAACATTTCGCGAGTTGTTTTACAGTGATGCGTGTATTGCGAAAGCGCCCCGCTGTCCAGCCGCCAACAATTGCACCCGTCAACAATGCCAAAACCAGCAATACGCGCACCGGCAAATTATTAGTCATGCCGCGCGCGAGTTCGGCGAGAACATCGGTATATGCCCATGTGCCGCCCATCATTAACAACAGGAAGAAAAAAGTAACACCGATGACCGCTGTTGCAACGTGTGGTGTCCAGATATGGCTCCCAAACGCAGGTGCGCTCGTCCGATGCGCACGAAGTCGCCAAAGCGGACTGCCAATGCGCCACAGCATGAATGCGGCCAATGGAACCGCCAGCGCGCTCGTAGCAGCGAATACCGGCGAGGATTCTGTGAGTGGAGTGGGAGACATCGAGATGAATCCGACGCTAGTGCAGCCGAGATAGAACCCAACGGGTGTGAGTGCATACGCCCATTCTCCCGAACCCAGACGAGCGATGGCACCGAACACGCAGGCCTGATTAATGAAAGCGCCGACACCCAGTAGCGTGCCGCCCAGTATCGTCAATCCGCTAACCGCGTAGCCCGCCGGCATACCGGGCATAAAAAACAACGCGTCGGCGATGATAAATCCGCCTGCCACCCAAATCGAGGCTTCAACCATCGCCGCAAGCCGACGCGCGCGATGCTCCCGCACGATTTCGTCGACTGCCGCAACAGTGCAGGTAGCGCCGCGCTGAATGGCAAACCCCATGATCGCCGCAAGCAATGCCGCGATGATGACGATAAAAGTGTTCAAGAAGACCCCTACGAAAAAACTACTTCATAAAAATCGCGGGGCACGCAACTTCGCCACGCGCCCCGCGCGATTCAGGCCAACCTGATTACATATTCTTAGGCATCGTTTCAGGTTTTTTGTCGTTGACGATATCGGCGATGACCAGTTGAACTGGCGCGCCGGTATCGTTTTTCCAGTGATGCTTGGTACCCATATATTCGCGTGCGATGTCGCCGGACTTATGCAGGATCGGCACCAGGCACTTGCTGCTGTGTTCGTAGATTTCGCCAGACTTCACCATGATGAGCGCGGGACGATCTGCGTGGTCGTGCAACGGTACTACGCCACCGGGGGCAATCGTCATGTGGCGCATGCGTAGGCGACGCTCATTGAGTTTGACGTTTTCTTTGGACAGATCAATTGTTGCGAGCTCGGTGTCGGTTACGCCGACGGGTGCCGATGGCGCGTTTGCCAGCGCATTGGCGCCGACTTTCCCAGCCGGACATTCACCTGCTAGTGCCGGCAGTGCCGCGACCGAAATAATTCCGGCCAGCAGCATGGAAACGGTAAGGCGATTGCGTTTAATTGCATTCATGTATTTTCTCCTGAAGTTGATGAGCGACGGCGTCGCAAAT
>JANNRY010000534.1:0-1532 GCA_031401935.1 Betaproteobacteria bacterium
CGAAAGGACTTGCTTTTTGTTTTGGTTGCGGGAATAATTCCCGCATCAGTATGTTATTCGATTTACCGGACAAAAGCAAAGGATGCTGAATGTCACTGCAAGCCGGAAGTGCCAGCACTGTCATCCCGACATGCCCGGTAATGTCGGCGGCAAAAAACGAGTTTTTGATCGCCTCTAGTTTCATCAGTTTTTTAGCAGCGCCTACGGTAGCCAACACCAGCGTGTCAAGACAAACAGGACTTGCGGGCATTTGGAATCAATCCTTTGACCCAGCAAGCCTGACGCAACATCCGCAGTCAAGGGTGGCGTCGACAATGAGAACCAACACGCTGGTGGTGTGCACGAAAAATTCCCCCGCCTCGGTAGCCGCGTTACGCGTTGTCAATTTTCCTGACGCTAACGCCAACGTCGGCGTTCACCCTCCCACACCCCCGTTCACTTGCTTTACCGCCTCGCCAAGGTGTGCGCATGAACACTGCTGATCGTTCGACCCCATTTCCATTGATGCCTCTGCGGCCAGCCGCCCGACGCAAGGTCACTGGCAGGCGCACACATGCGGGACGACATCGATCCTGGTTTGAGCGACTGACACAAATCACGGACATTTTTTCCGGACTATCGATGATGACGGCGGGTACCGTCGCCAACCGCACCGCTGACACGGCTCGCGTGCCGTTTTCGGCATCGTTGCGTGTGACACCGACAATTGCCCACGTAAACACGCCGCGCCTGTTGACGATCACTGCGTATTTCCCGCTGGGCTGCGGGCCGACCGATGCGACGGCAACGAGTGTGATGATCGACGGTGTTCGTATTCTGGAGGTGCGTGTCGACACGCCCAGCCCCGACTTCGCGTTTTCCGACCTCGTTCTTGTTCCGTACACGGTGGAGCTCACCCATACACCAACAGAAGCGGGCGATCTGCCGGTGCGCATGATGACCGCAGACGGTGTGGCGGTCGGTGAGTCTGTGCTGATGACACGATGCGCCAAGGGTGACGACGCGCAGTTTGAGGTCACCGGCAAATGGATCGACCCTGCGAGCCAAGAGACTGGTCTCGCCTTGGTACCCGACTCCCAGGACAACAAAGCCGTCGTCGGCACCTGGAATTTCCACGACCACCAGGGTGTATGCCGCCGCTACTGCATCCAGAGCGTGCATTGGAAAGCGCAGGATCTTGAGGCTGAGGGGGCGATTTTTGAGACCACGCCCGGAAATGAAACCGCGCCTTCACCCGATTTCGCGCCTGCACTGCCGACCGCGGCCAGCCAGTTAGGCCTTGCGCGGATTACGTTTCACGGCATCAATTCCGCGCGCATTTTTGCACTTGGTTTCGGTGGAAACGTATTGTTTACGTCCAACCTGGTTCGGACGACATTCTAGCGTTCAGATCTTGCACCGTTTTGTGGCCGCCGCCGTCGCTGCGAATGCGGGAAAGCAAGCTGTACGCAGCGGCGCGAGCCCAAGGTAAAGTCAGTAGTAGGCGAGTGATGCCGAAGCCGTTGCCTGCGGCTGCGAGACGAGGCGACAAC
>JANNRY010000535.1:0-8128 GCA_031401935.1 Betaproteobacteria bacterium
CCGCCAATGCTGGGGTTTCACTAAAGGGGGTGCGTATTGGCGTTCCCAAAGAGTTTTTTGGCGCGGGCTTGGCTGTAGACGTTGCAAACGCAGTTGAGGCCGCGTTGAGGGAATTTGAAAAACTGGGTGCCACCCGTGTCGACATATCGCTGCCACGCACGACACTTTCCATCCCGGCTTACTATGTCATCGCGCCTGCCGAAGCGTCGAGCAACCTGAGCCGCTTCGACGGCGTACGTTACGGCCACCGCAGCAAAAAATACAACGATCTGGCCGAGATGATCGCGAATTCGCGTGCGGAAGGATTTGGCGCAGAAGTGAAGCGGCGCATTCTGACTGGCGCGTACGTGCTTTCGCATGGCTACTACGACGCTTATTATCTGCAAGCCCAGCGCGTGCGCCGCCTGATTGGGCTCGATTTTCAGGAAGCATTTAAATCCTGCGACTTCATCATGGGGCCGGTCGCGCCGACGACGGCGTGGAATCTCGGTGCGAAATCGAGTGATCCGGTCGCGATGTATCTTGAGGACATTTACACGCTCGGCGTGAGCCTGGCCGGATTGCCGGGCATGTCGGTGCCGTGCGGATTTGGGGCGGACAAGATGCCCATCGGCTTGCAAATCATCGGCAACTATTTTGATGAAGGCCGCATGCTTAAAGCCGCGCATCAATATCAACAAGTTACCGTTTGGCATAAACAAAGTCCGGAGGCGTTCAAATGAGCGGCATTCCGGTAGGTTGGGAAGTCGTCATCGGCTTGGAAACGCACACACAGCTTTCCACCGCATCGAAAATATTTTCAGGCTCGCGCACGCAATACGGCGCGCCGCCAAACACGCAGGCGAACGTGGTCGATCTGGCGCTGCCCGGCACGCTCCCCGTGCTCAACATTGGTGCCGTCGAATGCGCGATCAAATTTGGTCTCGCGGTAAATGCAAAAATTGCTCCGCGCTCCATTTTTGCGCGCAAGAATTATTTCTATCCCGATCTGCCCAAGGGCTACCAGATTAGCCAATACGAGTTGCCGGTGGTGATCGGGGGTGAAGTAAAAATCACCGTGGGTGATGTCGAAAAGACGGTCCAGTTGACACGTGCGCATCTCGAGGAGGACGCGGGAAAATCGTTGCATGAAGGGCTGGAAACCAGCGGTGTGTCGGGAATTGATCTGAATCGTGCGGGCACGCCGTTGCTCGAAATTGTCACCGAGCCGTGCATGGCTTCTGCTGAAGAGGCGGTCGCGTACGCGAAGGCGCTGCACGGCATCGTGACGTGGATTGGTATCTGCGACGGCAATATGCAGGAGGGATCATTTCGCTGCGACGCGAACGTGTCGGTGCGGCGCAAGGGTGAACCCAAACTTGGCACCCGCGCCGAGATCAAGAATGTGAATTCGTTTCGATTTTTGGAGCGCGCGATTCAATATGAAGTCCGCCGCCAGATAGAGTTGATTGAAGACGGTGGCAAGGTCGTGCAGGAAACAAGGCTCTACGACTCAGATCGCGATGAGACGCGTTCGATGCGGAGTAAGGAAGATGCGATGGACTACCGCTATTTTCCGGATCCTGATTTATTGCCGTTGGAGATTTCGGCGGAGTGGATTGCTGAATTGCGGATGGGAATGCGCGAGCTGCCTGAGATCGCCGCCGCAAGAATCGTTCGGGACGACGGAGTTAGTCCTATGGACGCTCGTGTGCTTACCCAATCGGTAGAATTTTTCGATTATTACGAAAATCTCCGCGAAGTTTCTGGTTCGGGAAAAGGGGCCGCAGGCTGGATGCTCGGTGAAATTTCCGCATTTTTGAATCGGGAGCAGATTGCCATTGATGAAGTCCCGTCTTGGAGCATTGTCGGCACAATAATCGAATCTGAGCAGGCAGGGGAAATTTCGCGAGTAGTGGCACGCGAATGCTTTCAAGTGCTCTGTCAAGGCGTCGAGGCTGATCTCAAGCGTATGACGAAAATCGTTGAACGACATCAGTTGCGAGCGGAGTGGAAGAATTACATCGCAAGAAAGGGCATCGGGCAAGTCACGGACGCAGGCGCCATCGAAAAAATGGTCGATGACGTGATTAAAGCCAATCAAAAATCCGTCGAAGAATACAAAGCCGGCAAAGAAAAAGCGCTCAACGCGCTATTCGGTCAGGTAATGAAGGCCAGCAACAAGACCGCGAATCCCGCGCAGGTTACCGAGATTCTCAAGAAAAAATTGTCGTCTTAAAACGCCTACTCGGCGAATGCGTACCCGCACTTGTCTCGCTTTGCCCGGTACATCGCCAAATCTGCGCTTTTGACCAGTGTTGCCGCAGTGGTGCCATCTTTCGGGTACATCGAGATGCCAATGCTTGATCGAATATTTGGACGAAGGCTTGGTTCACCGGTGCTTCCCTCAGTCGGTGCCTGAATCGCCAGAATCATTTTTTCTGCAATCTGCGCGACCGTCTTTTCATCTTGTGTCCCCAGCAGCAAACACAGAAACTCATCGCCGCCATGCCGGCAGATCGTATCGTCTACGCGCGTGACTTCCTGAAGCCGCCTCGCTACCGTCTTCAACACATCGTCTCCTACATGATGACCATGCGAATCGTTGATGATTTTGAAATCATCGAGATCCACAAACAGCACCGATAACATCCAGCCATGGCGTTTCGCCTGTGCGAGTCCATGCTCGAGACGATCATGAAACAGCGCACGATTGGGCAGACCTGTTAGCGGATCGTGGAAAGCTGCATGGTAGGCAGCGTTCTCTTGTTCCATCACGTCGGCCAATTGATGCGCCAATACCTGCCGTTCCAGGACCTCATGCTGCAACGCGCGGTTTACAACGGAAAGTTTTTCAGCAACATCCTGCACTTTCTCTTCAACGGCCCCGGACTTTTTAAGCACAATTTCCATACGGGGCAGAGGTCCGCTACCGGCGAGTTCGTTCTTGAGCATTCCGTTTGCCGACGATAGTTCGGCAGCGCATTCTTCGACAAGGTCCTTGACATGCTCGATCTGACCAAGAAGCCTAATCAGGTTTTTGGCAGGTTCGTTGTTGTCTGGCGCAGATGGCGGATCGCCGTTCATGTCAATTGAGGTCGAAAGCAAACCCATCGCCGCATCGGCGAGTTCACAAAACCCCGTCTTGCAGCTTTAGCTCGCTGCAGAGCGAGGTACCGGGTCGATAATCGTGCCACCTTCGCCTTCCCAGGATTGAACAGCTTCTTTGGCGAGAGTTTTGGCCGCCAGTTTTTTTTGTTGCTTTTTATTGCTCTGTACGTAGCAACCAAGCAGCCAGGCACCCATGCCCACCAGTACCGCACCAACAATACGTGAATTGCTTTTCATATGACCTCCGTTAAACAGAAACGATGCGCCATATTGCGTCGTTCATCGACTCCTGTTTATCAGCCGATCCCCGACACCGTCGTAGGAACAGGCTTACATGCGGCCCGGACATGCGCATATGTCCTACGGGTTTAAACCACTCTGTCCGATATTTGGCCAACTTGAAATCGCCAACTATGTGGCTTCGCTGACGGTGACGCATTTGTCACTGCGGCTCTTGATAAAGCAAATGCAATATCAGGTCGCGCAGCACTATTTTTTATCAAATGAGGCCAACATGAAAAACCCGAAGAGCATCAAGAACATCTCTGCCGTTGTCGCGCTAATGGGATGTGTTGTATCCGCCAATGCACTTGCGCAAACAAGTGTTTTCGGCTCCACCGCAAACCGTGACTACAACCCATCCTGGTATGTCCTGCCCAGCATCAACAGGATCACCCCTGATGACCGTTTCGGTAGCGATCATCGTGGTCAGGGTTATGGGCTGCGCCTAGGCAAAGCGGTCTCGCCAATGTGGGATATACAGATGGGTACCAGCTACGCGCGTCAGCGTTTTGGCGGTGTGCGCTACCAGCAGAATACCGTGGGCGTTGATGGCCTTTACATGTTCTCGCGCAGCAGTTTTCGCCCTTTCATACTCATCGGTGCCGGCGCTGAAAATGACAAGATCAATATTTATCGCCGCTCATTCCAGACACAGCGCACCTCGCCTTATGTGAACGCAGGCGTCGGCTTTCAGTTTGCGTTTAACGACCAATGGGGAATGCAGGCCGATGTACGTCGCTCGCATAGCTATCTGCGCAGCGGCAATAACTTCGGCTTCGACCGGGCCAATACCAACATGGCAACCATCGGAGTGACTTATGCGTTCGATAAACGTGCCACCGCACCTGTCGCCCGCGTAACACCGCCTGAACCTTCCGTTGCACCGTCGCCGAGTGTTGTTGTCACGCCGCCAGTCGCCGCGACGCCCGCAGCTACCCCCGCTGCACCGCCACGCTTTGAGCGTATTACGCTTTCGGCAACCGAGCTGTTCGCTTTCGACAGCGCCGAGCTCAGCATGCCGCAGCCAAAGCTTGACGAGGTGGCGCTGGCACTTGGCCGCAACACGCAACTGAGCAACATCTCCATCTCCGGCTACACCGACCGATTGGGCAGTGAGGCTTACAACATGAAGCTGTCGCAGCGTCGCGCTGATGCAGTCAAAGCCTATTTGGTCAACAAGGGAATCGCGGCAAATCGCTTGGCTGCCATTGCCAAAGGCGAAAGCAATCCCGTCGTTCAATGTACAGACAAGAAGCGTGTTGACTTGATCAAGTGTCTGGAACCTAATCGCCGCGTCGAAGTTGAACAAATCGTGATTGAACGTCGCGTTCAGTAAGTCGTCAATGTCAAATGCCATTTCTGATAGCAACACCAGCCTGCTCGTCAGATCCGACGAGTGGGCTCGCGAAACGCTAGTGCATCACACGCCTGCGGGATTCTCTGATCGCTTTGCTTTGGGGTTTACCAAGTTGCTTCGGTTTTGTGCCGATACGTTTTTTGCCAAACGTTACGGCCATCGCGCAATCGTGTTGGAAACAGTAGCCGCCGTCCCAGGCATGGTCGGCGCGACCATCCAGCATCTCACCAGCCTGCGCCACATGGTCGACGACGACGGCTGGATTCGCACGCTAATGGAAGAAGCCGAGAACGAGCGGATGCATCTAATGACATTTATCGAAATCGCCAAGCCAACTTTTTTTGAACGCATGGTGGTGATGCTCGCGCAATGGATTTTTTATGTCGGCTTTTTCCTGCTCTATCTGGTGTCGGCAAGAACAGCACATCGCGTCGTTGGCTATTTCGAGGAAGAGGCCGTCATCAGCTATACGTTATATCTGCAGGAAATCGACGAAGGTCGTTCGCCGAATGTACCTGCTCCCTATATTGCCAAGCACTATTGGAAACTGCCCGCTGATGCGACACTGCGCGATGTCGTCATCCTGGTACGTGCCGATGAGGCACATCATCGTGACATCAATCATGGTTTCGCAAGCAAGCTGGCCGGCTTGTCCGTGGATCAATCGAGTGCAGCGCCATATCCGTCGCATGCGGATGAAATTCGTATGAAAGCGTGACATGACGCGCGTGCCTACGCCCGAATCTGCCTCAGTACACTTTGCCGGCGTGCGGGCGCGACATCGCAAAACGTTGTCCATGATTCGCGAGTTTCATCTCGCTGACTGGTTTACGCTCGGCAATGCAATCTGTGGCATGGGTGCTTTGTTCTCCATCATGGCGTATATCGAAACAGGTAGCGTCCGACATATTTATTTTGCATGTAGTCTGGTATTGGTCGCGCTGGTGTTTGATGTCGTTGACGGTCGCGTTGCGCGATGGCGCCAAACATCGTCAGCGTTGGGGCGCGAACTTGATTCACTTGCCGATGTCATTTCATTTGGAGTGGCGCCGGCGATGATTGCGTATGGCTGCGGTATGCAAGGTTTCTATGACCGAATCGTGCTGGTGTATTTTGTTGTCTGCGGGGTTTCAAGGCTGGCGCGCTACAACGTGACCGCCGAAGCGCTCTCGGAAGGCGGCGACAAAGTGAAATATTTTGAAGGCACGCCGATACCCACTTCGGTGCTGCTGGTATTACTTTTGTCGGTGGCCGCATCAGTCGATGCGTTGGGCTCGGATCTTTGGTTCGGTGTGGTCGCGATTGCGGGATTACAGTTTCATCCGCTGGTGCTGTTGTTTGCCGTTTCGGGTTCGTTGATGATCAGTCGGTTCAAGATTCCCAAACCTTGAGGTGGGCGCACCGCCGCGTTGACTTTCTGCCGCTTGCGGTGTTCAACTTGTACTGCATCTGCGCAGCGCACCTAGACATGCATCGCGTACTACTTGAATTCCGTTTTTCAATCCAGCCTTGGCGCAAGCCACACGAGAAGATCTCTAACACTGGCGCGGTCCGCAGGCAGAAAGTGGCTTGGAAAGCGCGCCAAATATAGATCTCGCTCCCCGTTTGCGGATGGCTATTTCAATGCAGCAGCTTCTGAGTGTCAACATGAGATTGATGGAAATTGCGCTTCGAATAGTTTGCCCGCGCCGGTGCCAATGGCCATGAGCACAACAGCATCAGTCGCGTCGCCAACGAAGCAGGTCGCGCCTGAAATCGCGCCGCCTACGCCAACGCGTATGAAGCCACGGTACCTGATCCTTGCCGCGCTCGTCCTTCTCGTCGCAGCGTCCGCTGTCTGGTGGTTCACCCGTGCGCCTGCCGTAGCCGCAACGCGCCTGTCATACGCGCCGATGGTGCGGTCGCTGCAATTTTCTGCCCGCGTCGCGACGGCGTCTCGTGTTGAGGTCGGCAGCACCATGACAGGCCGGGTGGTGCACGTCGCCGTGATCGAAGGCGCACAAGTCAAAAACGGTCAAGAACTAATCCGCATGGAAAGCGATGAGTTGCGCGCTGCGATGGAACAGGCGCGTGCCAACCAGCGGCAAGCCAGCGCGCGTCTCGCCGGATTGCGCAGTACGGGACGAAGTATTGTGCAGTCGACGGTGACGCAGGCGGATTCAGTGCTGGTCGCGGCCGAGGCAGAGCTGCGACGCACGCAAGATCTGGTGGCAAAAGGATTCCTTAGCCAAGCGCGGTTCGACGAAGTTCGCCGCGCCGTCGAGGTTGCCCAGGCGCAGCAGGCGGGTGTGCGTGCGCAACGATCAGCGAACACCGATCAAGGTACCGACATCATGCAAGCAGAGGCACAACTCGCCCTGGCGGCAGCCGCTACCGAAGCGGCGCGAGCGCGCCTGTCTCAAACGGTGGTGACGGCTCCGGCTGACGCAAAAGTGTTGTCGCGTTTGGTCGAGCCCGGCCAAATCGTGCAGCCGGGGCGTGCCTTGCTGACGCTTGCGCTGGTCGGTCCGCTGCAACTGGTGGCACAGGTTGACGAGCGCTTCCTTGAGCAATTGCAAGTAGGCCAGTCTGCAAGCGTGCTGGCCGACGCATTTCCCGAACAGCGTTTCGCGGCGCGCGTGCATTCGATTGCGCCGGTGGTTGATGCGCAGCGCGGTGCGATTGAAGTCAAATTCACTCTGCCGGAACAGCCCCCGGCCTTTCTTCGCGAAGACATGACACTGTCGGTGGAGGTAGAGACCGGGCGTCGCGCACGTGCGCTGGTGGTGCCGCTCGAAGCACTTCAAAGTAGCGAATCAACTGCCGCCGCCGTGGTGCATATCGAACGCGATGGTCGTGTTGAAACGCGCAAGGTGCGGCTTGGTCTACGCACACTCGATGCTGCAGAAGTGCTCGAAGGTTTGGTCGAAGGCGATGTGGTGTTGCTGGGCGCGACACCGAAGCCGGGTAGTCGTGTCCGCATCGACACCGCCGTGCCAGCGACCAAGTTGTCTCGCAAAGGCACAGCCGAGGACGCAGGCTCGGCGATGAGCAATGCGATGGGCCGCTAGCCGCCAATGTTGAATTCGCTTGGGTTCGAACGCAGTGTGGCGACGCGCTTCTTGCGGGAAGGGCGCATGCAGACCGTACTCATCATCATCGGGGTAGCCGCGGGCGTGGCCGTCGTCGCCTACATTTCGGCGTTGATCACGGGCCTGCAGCAAAATACGCTGGACAAAACCCTCGGTGCGCAGGCACACGTGACCGTGAGCGAACGCGACAACGTCGTGATCCCCGCGCGTCTGCCGACAGCGGGCACGACCGCGCTGGTACAAACGCAACCACGCGCGCAGCGACCACGCGCCATTGCCAACTGGCAGGCGCTGGTGCCGGTACTGGAGGCGATGCCGGGCGTGGTCG
>JANNRY010000536.1:0-5830 GCA_031401935.1 Betaproteobacteria bacterium
GGTGATTCATCCTGCATCCACCACGCATTTCAGGATGGATGCGGATGCGCTGAAAGCCGCTGGCATCAGCGAAGGCACGATCCGTCTTTCCATCGGTATCGAACACGTCGATGATCTGATGGAAGATTTATCGAAGGCGTTGTATGCGGCTGGAAAATCGGTTGGCGTATGAAATTTCTTGTTCAGCAACAACCGGCCTACGTTTACACCGGCGGTAAAAATTTTGATGCCGCCAAGCCCAGCGTGGTTTTTATCCACGGCACCGCCAACGACCACAGCGTCTGGACCTTGCAGGCGCGTTACTTCGCGTATCACGGCTGGAATGCGTTGGCGGTTGATTTGCCGGGACACGGAAAAAGTTTTGGCGATGCGAAAAAATCCATTGCCAACGCTGCCGACTGGATCATCAATCTGCTCGATAACGGCAATATTAAACGTGCCGCGCTTGTCGGTCACAGTATGGGCTCGCTAATCGCGCTTGATGCGGCGGCACGTTATTCATCACGTGTGTCGCAACTCGTGTTGATCGGCGCAAGTGTGCCGATGCCGGTGACCGATATTTTGATGGATGCGGCGATGCATCGCCCCAATGAAGCTTTCGACATGCTCAACATCTGGGGCCATGCGCCACAATTGAAGTGGGGTAAAAATCCGACGCCCGGCACGTCATCAATGATGGCTTACGCACGATTGCTCGCGCAGAGTCATCCCGGCGCGTTGGCAACCGACCTCGCTGCCTGCCGCGCATTTCAGATGGACGATATTGCATTAGCCAACATCGCTGTGCCCACATTGATTATGGCGGGCACGAACGATCTGCTGACACCGGCGAAAGCAGGCAAGGCGCTGGCTGATCGGCTCGCCAACCCAACCATGATCACACTTCAGGATGCCGGCCACAGCATGATGCAGGAAGCGCCCGCCAAAGTCGTTGATGCACTGAAAGGATTTCTGAAGGCATGAAGCTCCACAATTTATTTTTTGCTTCACTGCTCGTGGCCGCTAACGCTGTCTCAGCACCAGTTGTCTTGCTGGAGTCCCCAATCCGTGTCGTCGCAGAAACGCTGGTCGGCCCTGCACCCGATAGATTGCGATTGGAAATATCAATACAGCACGGCACCGGTGAATTTGTGTTGAACGTGTTGCAGCGTGGCACGTCCGCCGAGGCATTGGCGACGCAAAAAGCCACCTCAGGCTGGAAAGACGGCTATCTCTTCATTCGCGACGATTGCCTTAACGACGACCCTGCAACGGCAGTGTGGCGCTGCGTGGTTGATCATGTATTTGCACTTGCAGAGGACGCAAAGGCCAAGTCCGGCGTACGGTTGATTTATGTCGGCGACGTTTTTGCCGGTGAGGAATGCATCGAAGCCAAGCGAGTTGGTTGCGCACTTTACAAAGGCGCTTTCACCGATATTTATGATCGGCTGGAAAACAACACACTCTCGCCACGCGCCGAGTCTCCAGCGCTACTAATCGAATCGACCGTTCAAGCCGGTGTCTTCGCGGTGGATATTGAGGAATCCTGGAAAGCCAATCAGGAGCGATACCTCGCCGGCACAAAATGCCTGCAAGCCAAACCAGAAACGCAAAAGGAGCGCTGCACTGACGGCATCACCCCACGCCGCGCATATCTTTTCAATACGGCGCTGACCACGTACACGCGGCAGGACGAACACCTCGTGCGCACCCGCACCTTCGCCCGGGCAGCACTTTGCGAAAGTGGACGCATAAATCTGACAGATGCGGAATGCAGCGACACCTTGCGCGCCGCCGTGCTCATGCTCGCCTCGATCAAATCCGGTGAGAAGCCACGCCCACGCGGGAATGTGTTGTCGCCCGCTGCGCGGAAATAGAGACAGTCTAGTATTGGAGCGGGTTTACAGGTGTTTTTGGTCTGCGAGGCACGTCAATGCTGGAGTTTAACTATTTCAGACCCCTATTGAGACGACAATTGAGTTTGGTGAATTCTCCACGATCACCTTCTCCCCAACCCCTCTCCCATCAAGGGAGAGGGGCACATTAAACCTCCCGCTCCCCTTGTGGAAGAGGCGTTGGGGAGAGGGGTAATTGTGCAAATCGCGTTGGCCACATTTATTCGCCCACGATACGAACGCCCCATGCGCGGGTACGCGCCCTGCAATGTCCAAACCCTCACTCACATCGCTAAAAATATCTATACGGACTTACGATTGGAGCAAATCATGCGTCTGCAAATTGCAAAGTGGGAAAACAGTCTGGCCATCCGCCTGCCGACCAGCTACGCCACGCAACTCGGCCTCAGCAGTGGTGATTATCTTGAGGCCACGATCAATGCCAACGGCGAGATGCACCTTGTCCCAAGCGCGCCAAAAGCGGACAAAGCCGCCATGCTGATAAAAATATCCGCCCTGCACAAAACATTGCCACAAACCACCAATGTGATGGACGCGCTCTGCAAAGAAGCGCGTTACTGATGATTTATGTTGATACCAACTTAGGCCACATGGTGCCACGCATCTTTGAACTCATCGAGATCAGCAGGCATGCGTTGCTTGCGCGCATAGTAGATGGCAAACCCATCAATCCAAGCGCGCTTACGTTGGTCAACATCTTCCGCTGGCATAATCCAGACGTCTGGATCTGTTGTGACGTCTTCAAACGAGTTGTAGAGCAGGAACACAAACACAAGGTCATTCTTTTGAGAAAGGTCGCGCTTTCCAACCGGCCACTTTCCTCCACCTTGAACGGCCTTTACGCTCACCGTTTTTAGCATTCCGGATTTGGTGCTGACGATGATGTCGATGTTCTTTGCATTCCCCAACGTGCGCGCAGGTTGGTGCCCGAGACGAAACAAGCGTTCCATAACGTAAAACTCACCCGCCATTCCAGTAGCGTGTCCAGACTTGCGCTCCACCACAGTTATCTCCTATTTGCCGCCTAATAACTTAGCTGCGTAGGTTGGGTTAGACGCGAAGTGTCGTAGCCCAACATCGGTGTCAAATTTAACCATCGCTTGTTGGGCTACGGCTGCGCCTAACCCAACCTACAAATTGCATTTTCATACGAATTGAAACTATTCTGCCTTCCCCTCTTCCTGCTGCTGCAATCTCCACATCTCGGCAAACTTCCCGTTCTGCTCAATCAACTCACGGAAGTTGCCGCGTTCGACGATGCGGCCTTGATCCATGACCAGAATCTGGTTGGCGTCAATGATGGTGGAGAGGCGGTGCGCGATGACGAGCGTGGTGCGGTCTTTGGCGATGTCTTTCAATTCAGCCTGAATCGATTTCTCGGTTGCGGAATCGAGCGCGGAGGTGGCTTCATCAAAAATCATGATCGTAGGATTTTTTAGTAACGTGCGCGCAATCGCCACGCGCTGCTTTTCGCCGCCGGAAAGTTTCAAGCCGCGCTCACCGACCATGGCTTGCCATTTATCGGGCAATCGCTCGATAAATCCGCTCACGTGCGCACGGCGGGCCGCATCTTCAATTTCGGCCTCCGTGGCACCCGGACGGCCGTAGCCGATGTTGTAGCGAATGGTGTCGTTGAAAAGCACGGTGTCTTGCGGCACGATACCGAGACTGGCACGCACGCTGGCCTGCGTGACATCACGGATGTCCTGCCCATCGATGCTGATGCTGCCGGTGCCGATGTCATAAAACCGGAACAGCAATCGCGACAATGTCGATTTGCCCGCGCCGCTGGAACCGACCACAGCAACAGTGTGTCCGGCGGGCACTTCAAAGCTCACGTCGAACAGGATTTGTCGTTTGGCGTCATAACCAAAATTGACTTTGTCGAATTTAATATTCGCCCCCTGAACGACGAGCGCTTTCGCATCCGGCTTGTCGGCGATTTCGCGATTCTCACCCAACAGGCGGAACATTTTTTCCATGTCGGTTAACGCCTGTTTGATTTCGCGATACATCACACCTAAAAAATTAAGCGGGATATAGAGTTGAATTAATAGCGCATTCACCATCACCAAATCGCCGAGCGTGAGCTTGCCCTGCACTACGCCATCAGATGCGCGCCACATCAGCAGCGTGACAGCACTGGCAATCACAAAACTTTGCGCGACGTTCAATAGCCCAAGCGAAGTCTCGCTTTTGGTCGCGGCGCCCTCGTAGCTTTGCAGGTTCTTGTCGTAGCGCCCGGCCTCGTATTCTTCGTTACCGAAATACTTCACGGTTTCGTAATTGAGCAACGAATCAATGGCTTTGGTGTTGGCCTTTGAATCCATGTCGTTCATCTGGCGCCGGTGCTTGGTGCGCCACTCGGTAATACCAATGGTGGTAATGATGTAGAACAGAATGGCCGAGAGCGTGATGACGACAAACCAGATATCGAATTTGCGTGCCAGCAGAATTGTGACGAGCGTGATTTCGAGGATGATCGGAATCACCGAAAAAAGCATGAACGACATGAGTGTCGAAATGCCGCGCGAGCCACGTTCAATATCGCGCGTCACGCCACCGGTTTGCCGGTCCAGATGGAACCTGAGCGACAACGCGTGCAAATGCCGAAACACAGACAGCGCCACCTTGCGTACGGCACGCTGGGTGACCTTCACGAAAACGATATCGCGCAATTCACCGAACAGCGTGGAGGACAAACGTAACAGCCCGTAGGCGGCCAATAGCGCAAACGGCACTACCAGCACCGCCTTCGACTTATCCAGCGAATCGACGATTTCTTTCAACAACAGCGGCACACCGATGTTGGCGACTTTGGCGGTAACCAGAAAGGTCAGCGCCAGCCCGACACGCCAGCGAAAATCCCAAAGATAGGGAATTAACGATCGAATAACGCGCCAATCGCTTTTCGTTTTCAAAGGGGTTGTGGCGGCGGTGCTGTCCGCAACGGGTAGAGGGCTTACGACAGTGGGTGTGGCGTGATTGGGGGACATGCTGGAGATTTCGAAGGGTAACCGAGACGTGGAATGATGACGGTGAATCGAGCCAGCTGAGGCACCGATAAGGCACCATTAAGGCAGGCACAACTGAATTTTACGCCGTCCACGCAGGCCAACACCGTTTCACTCCCATTGTCGCGCACCCTGCGGTTGGTTACACTCAATACCGGCGCACAACTCTTTACCTATCCCTAAAAAAGGATGACCACCATGGACATTCAGCCAATCACGCTAAACGGTCGCCTGACCCGTCTGGAGCCGCTGTCGGAAGCGCATATTCCCGACCTTGATAGCGCATGTAAGGATTCCCCCGATGGCAAGCGCACCATCTGGCGCTACTTGCTGGATTCACGCGTTTATCGCAAGGAGGGCATGGCAGGGCTGGTCAAGGAACTGATGGCGCGCCAGCAGGCGGGATCGGATTTGCCGTTTGCGATCATCGACGTCAAGACTGGCAAAGCAGTCGGCACGACTCGGTTCATGGAAATTGAAGTTGACAATCGCGTAGTTGAAGTCGGCACCTGGATTGGTCTCGATTTTCAACGCGCGGGATTAAACCTGGAGAGTAAATATCTCATGCTGCGCCATGCGTTCGGGACGTTGAAAGCGATACGCGTACAGTTCAAGATTGATCATCGTAATTTTGGTTCGCTCGACGCCATCGAGCGCATCCGCGCCTATCGCGAAGGAATCCTGCGTAACCACATCATCCTCGCCGATGGCACGGTGCGCTCATCGGTTTACTACAGCATTCTTGATTCAGAATGGCCCGCAGTGGAAATACACATTCAAAACCTGACCGCGCGGGCGCCGACAGAAGCAGTTGCAGTCCGAACTTAGCGGGTAATAAGCCATCCATGCGCGTCAACAATAATTATTCACCACAGCTCAAATGAATCCGCTGTATCGAAAAATGTTCATCCTGTCGGTCAG
>JANNRY010000537.1:0-8779 GCA_031401935.1 Betaproteobacteria bacterium
GCCTTCGTTTTTGTTCATTCTCATCGGCGGCCCGCTCGTTGAAGCCACGCACGGCAAGTCGAAATTCACCGCGCCTCTCACCGCGATTACAGCGGCTGTGGTCGGTGTGATCGTCAATCTGGCGTGCTTTTTTGCGTGGCACGTGTGGTGGCCTGCTGCCAACCGAGGCGCGCCGTTCAGTGGGCCGTTCGACTGGTTTTCAATGCTGCTGACGTTTGCTGCGGCGATTGCGTTGATGCGCTACAAGGCAAATGTGATTATTGTCATCGCGGCATGCGGAGCGCTTGGTGTTGCAAGGACGCTGATTGCGCTGTGATCACGAGTGGATACTATTTACTGGCAACAAAATCGCCCGACTGGCCACCCCGTTTCTCCAATAGCTTGATGTCTGAAATCACCATGCCGCGATCCGCCGCCTTGACCATGTCATAAATGGTCAAAAGGCCGGCATTGACCGCCATCAACGCTTCCATTTCAACGCCGGTGCGCCCAATAGTCTCCACGGTCGCGCGGCACTCGATGCTCGATGTTGCCGCATCTGATTGAAATTCCACCGCGACTTTATTAATGATCAGCGGGTGCGCCAACGGGATCAAATCCGGAGTACGTTTGGCGCCCTGAATGGCCGCGATACGTGCGACACCGAGAACATCACCCTTTTTTGCGGTGCCGTCACGAATCAGCGCAAATGTGGCGGGCAGCATCGTGATGCGCCCGATAGCGATGGCGACACGATGGGTTTCCGCCTTCGCACCGACATCGACCATATGCGCCTGTCCGTTTTCATCGAAATGGTTCAATTTACTCATAATCAGATTATGCCGCCTTCCATTGGTACAATTCCTTACCGATTTTAAGGGAACTGATCCTGAATCGCTGAGACTAAAAGTCTTGCGTTCTTGCATATAAGGCAGGACGCCCTAAACAGCAGAGACATCATCCCATGCCATCGCCGACCCGCCTGAAACGAATGACCGCTGCGCTGACATTGAGCGCCTGCATCGCGATGCCCGGTGCATTGGTAGCCGACGGCCTGCCCGAACTTGGCGATGCCTCCGACGCAGTACTTTCAGCACCACAGGAACGCGCCATCGGCAAACGAATTATGCTGGAGGTGCGCGGCGACCGCGCCTTTATAGAGGACGCCGAGATTCAGGATTACATCAGCTCCATCGGCTCCAGACTGGTCGGCGCGACACGCAGCGCGACCAACGACAACCGCCGCGATTTTGAATTTTTCGTGCTTAATGATGAATCGATCAACGCTTTTGCGTTGCTCGGCGGATTTATTGGCATCCACTCTGGCCTGCTATTGGCGACCACGAACGAATCCGAACTCGCCGGCGTTTTTGGACATGAGCTGGCTCACATTTTGCAGCGCCATCAATCGCGCGGTGCAGACGCGCAGCGCAAAGGCCTGCCGTTGCAATTGCTTGGTCTGGCCGCCGCAATTCTGGCGGCTCGCTCGAACTCGTCATCATCCGCGCAAGCAACTGAAGCGGCACTCGCCGCGTCCACCGCACTGAGCTACCAAAACCAGCTCGATTACAGCCGTGAATTTGAAAGCGAAGCGGACCGCCTTGGCATTCAGACGATGGTAGGCGCGGGTTTTGATCCGCGTGGCATGGTTGGGTTTTTCGAACGTCTGCTTTCTGCCAATCGCCATAACGACGGCAAAGCGCCGGGTTATCTGCGCTCACATCCGCTTACCACTGAGCGCATCGCGGATATGCAAAATCGCGTCGATCAGATGAGCGGCGAAAACAAACGCTCTGTTCCCGACAGTCTTGACTATCGCTTTGCGCAGGCCAAGCTACGGGTGATGAGTATGGGCAGCGGTGACTCAATCGGGTTTTTCCGCGAGGCCATTTCCCAGCGCACGGTTCTGCGTAATCGCGCCGATGTTTATGGGCTGGCGCTGGCACTCACACGTACCCGCGATTTCGCGGCGGCAGAAAAAGAGCTCGGCAGTATTCGCGGCGGCAGCAATGCGCCGCATCCGTGGGTCGAAAACCTTGCCGCTGAAATCAAGGCGGGACAACGTCAATGGACTGATTCGTTACAGCTTTATCGCGCAGCGATGCAGGCGTTTCCACAGCATCGGGCGTTGTTCTATGGCAGCGTTGAGGCTCTCTATGAATCTGGCCAAACCGATGCAGCGCTGTTACAAATCAATGACCGGTTAAAAAACATTCAAGACGACGCAAGATTGTTTGAACTGGCGGCAAAAGGCTATGAAAAGAAAAACAAAAAGCTGGCGCAGCATCGTGCCATCGGCGAAGCTTATTTTCGACGCGGAAACTTAATCGGCGCGGTGGAGCAATTGCAAATTGCCGTGAAAGCAAAGGACGGCGATTTTTATGAAAGTTCAAGTGCCGAGGCCCGGCTGCGCGAAATGCGGGTGGCGTTTCGCAATCGCCCCTTGATGCCCGGCGAAAGAAGCGAGAAGCGTGATCGCGATGATGACCGCGACGATCCACCAGAAAAGTCCCGGCCAACCCCGCGTTTGGCTGCGCAGGCAAAGACAGCTCGCGCATGGTGAACCTGACTGGCCGTCGCTGCGCAGGCTACATTCGCGCCGTCTTTTGCTGTGTCATCACCCTCGCCTGCATGTCTCATGCAGCAGCGCAATCGCCCACGTTGGATGGCCGCGCATTATTCATTGACGAGCGCAAGGGCAATTGCAGTGCCTGCCATAAAACGCCAACAGACGCATCGCTGAAAAGCGTTTCAAGCATCGGCCCATCGTTGGAGTCAATCAAACAAAAGTATCCGTCAGCAGCAGACCGGATGCGGCTGCGCAATGCGATCTGGGATTTGAGCAAGACCGCGCAGAACACCATCATGCCGCCCTACGGCAAACATCGCATCCTGACCGACGCCGAAATCAATGCCATCGTCACTTATCTTGAAACGCTATAACTACTCAACATCTGTCCTCGGCATGGCAATTGTGATTTGCGCTTGCCTGATGCCATTGGCTTCGTTCGCGCAAACCAGCGTAACTCCCGACCAGCAGCGACAAGCGCTAATTCAGGCATTGCAAAAACGCATCCCGGGTTCAAGTCCAAACGAGTGGGTACTGGGCGCGGCCAATCCATCCGCCGCAGTGCAGGCGATACCGCTCACGGCCGAAAATGCGACCAATAGTGCGGACATACTCGCAATTGGCAAGAAGGCTTGGGACCGAAAATTCAAAGATGGAAAATCACTGGCAAATTGTTTCCCGAACGCGGGAAAGCGGGTGGCATCGACTTACCCGCAATTCGACGCAAAAACGAAGCAGGTAGTGACGGTGGATATGGTTATCAATCGCTGTTTCGTGCTGCATGGCGAGCCAGAAATTGCCGCCACGAACACAGCAGTCATGGGACCGCTGAATGCTTACTTTAAAAGTCTCTCCGACGGCCAACGGCTAACTGTGCGCGTCAATAGCGTGCAGGCGCGCGAAAAATTTGATGTGGGTCGTGCAATGTTTCAACGGCGTATCGGCCAGCAAGACTATGCATGCGCCTCTTGTCATGTACAAAACGCCGGTGGCATATTGGGCCAGCAGGGCCTCTCAGCCGCCGTTGGGCAGGCGGTCACCTGGCCACGGATTCAGCCTGGCGGACAAGTGCTGGGATTGCAGATGCAGTTCCAGCGCTGCATGAAGCGCAGCGGCGCAGAACCATTCGCACTTGGGTCAGAGGAATTGAACAATCTTGAGTATTACCACGCCTTTATTTCCAACGGACTGCCAACTCGCGCATTAGCCGTGCAGCCATAGACAATCGCTCATTACAGCCAGACTGCGCCTAATTCGGTCGCGTTAAAATACATATTCTGATAAAAATTAAAAATTCCACACGCACATGGCTTCCCCCAAATCTGTATTCGCGTCAACGTTCACTTTTCTTTTTACTTTTCTTTTGCGCGCCAAAATTCTTATCCCGCTGATTCTGCTGGCATTGGTAATCGGCACCAGCATTTATTTCCAAAAGAAGGCCGAAGAAAGTAAAGGCGAGCGCTATCGGATGGTTTCTGTTGATCGTGGCGCAGTGATACAACGCATCACCGCCAACGGGACGCTGAATCCTGTCACCGTTGTGAGTGTCGGCACGCAGGTCTCTGGCACCGTGACCAAGCTCTATACCGACTTCAATAATGTGGTGAAAGCCAATCAGGTACTGCTGGAACTTGACCCTGCGCTCATTAAAGCGAACCTTGCCCAGATTGACGCCAGCTTGCGTTCCGCCGAAGCGACGGCACGGTTGGCCGAAAGCACCCTGAAGCGTAATCGTGAGCTCGTTGAGAAGGGATTTATCAGCTCGCAAACGCTTGAACAAAATACGAAGGAACTCGATGTTGCCAACGCGACTGTTGCGCAGGTGAAATCGCAGCTGGACCGCGAGAAAACCAACCTGAGCTATACCATCATTCGCTCACCGATCGACGGCATCGTGATCGACAGAAAAATCGATGTGGGGCAAACGGTCGCCGCAAGCTTCAGCACGCCAACGCTTTTCCAGATCGCAAAAAATCTGGAAGAAATGCAGATCGATACCAGTGTCGCCGAAGCCGACGTGGGCAGCGTGCGCCAAGGCATGCCGGTGCGGTTTACCGTCGATGCCTATCCCGAGCGTGACTTTCAGGGCAAGATTCGATTGGTGCGCTTGAACCCCACCATTCAGCAAAATGTGGTGACGTATAACGTTGTTGTCGACGTGAACAACGAGGGCAGCTTGTTGAAACCGGGTATGACCGCGCAGGTAAGTTTCGTGGCCAATCAGCGCGATAACGTGGTGCGTATCCCGAACGGCGCGCTGCGCTTCAAACCACCCAAGGATGACAAAGAAGACAAGAAAGTGGCTAAGAAAGATGCGGCCAAGAAAAAGGCTTCGGAACCACCCGACATAAAGACCGCAGACGCGAAAACTGAAGGCGCTGTCGGTACCGACGGTGGCGCGCGCGTGCGTCGTCCACCGGCACGTGTTTACAAGGTCAATGAGAAAAACGAATTGGTGCCGATGGAAATTCGTACCGGCGTGGCGAGCAACCAGTTTACGGAAATGATTTCGGGTGATATTAAACCCGGCGATGAATTGGTAATTCGCGATCTGCAAGACAAGACCGCAAAGAAATAGCCCTTGCGATGAATGCCGTTGTGAAACCCCAGAATAATTCGGAAGTGCTGATCCGCTTAAGCGAAATTCGCAAAAGCTATTTCAGTGCTGATGTTGAAACCCCGGTGCTGCACGGCATCAATGTAACGATTTACAAGGGTGAATTTGTCGCCATCATGGGGCAATCAGGATCCGGCAAATCCACGCTCATGAATATCCTCGGCTGCCTTGACACGCCGACCTCAGGCAGCTACGTGTTGAACGGCAAGGAAACCGCGAAACTCAACGATAACGAACTGGCGAAAGTGCGTAACGAAACCATCGGGTTCGTTTTTCAGGGCTTCAATTTATTGAAACGCATGCCGCTGATTGACAACGTTTCGCTCCCGCTACTGTATGCCGGCGTGCCGGTGCTCGAGGCGCGGAAACGTGGCGCAGAAAAACTGGCACAAACCGGACTGGGTGCATTCACAAAGCGATTGCCGAACCAGATTTCAGGGGGCCAGCAGCAGCGCGTGGCGATTTCAAGAGCGCTCGTATGCGAACCGGCGTTGATTCTTGCTGATGAGCCCACCGGCAATCTTGATACGACTACGTCGAGCGAAATCATGGAGTTGTTCACACGCCTCAACATGGAGGGCATGAGCATTCTGATCGTGACGCACGAGCCGGATGTGGCAAAGTACGCCAAGCGCCTGGTGCGCCTGAAAGACGGGCTGGTCACGTATGATGGAGCGATGGCGGATGCGAATTTATGAAATCGACAAACTCTAGCACTGGAGCGACTTCTGGACAATTTATGCTTGTGAAGGTCAGCCAATGCTTGATCTACGTATTTTCATGCTATGAAATTCAGGGGAATCAGACTTGAATCTGGCTCAGGTATTTCTTGAAGCTTTCCGCGCCATGTCGATGAACCGTCTGCGTGCGGGCCTCACGATGCTCGGCATCATTATCGGTGTGGGTGCGGTGGTGTTGATGCTGGCAATCGGCGAATCGGTACGCGAGGACATCAACCGGCGCATTTCCGCGATGGGCTCGAACGTGATGATCATCCTGCCAGGCTCATCAACCGCCAATGGCGTACGCGCAGGTACCGGCGCATCGCAAACTCTCACACTGGCCGACGCACAAGCACTCGCCGCGTTACCGACTTTTGCCAACGTTGCGCCCGTCGTACGCAACCCGTTTCAGGTCGCCAGTGGCGCAAACAACTGGAATACCACCGTCATGGGTGTGAGTCCGGAGTTTTTCGAGATCAAGGATTTTGTTGCCGACCAAGGCAGCCTGTTTGGCGATGTAGAAATGCGCTCTGTGTCGCGCGTGGCCGTGATCGGGACAACGGTTGCGCAGAATTTATTCAATGAATCCGACCCAATTGGCCAGACGATCCGCATCCGCAATCGCCCATTTGAAGTTATCGGCGTACTCGGCAGCAAAGGCAGCGATCTCGGCGGCGGCGATCAGGATGACACCGTTCTGATCCCGATCACCACTGCCCGCCAGCAAGTAATTCGCACCTGGTCGCCCGGCGCGATCCACTACATCATGGCGCAAGCCGTCAGTGCCGATCAGACGCAGGACGCGATTTACGACGCCACACAAGCGTTACGAATCCGCCACCGCATCCGCGATGACGCCGAGGATGATTTCACGGTCCGCGATCTCGCTTCCATCGCCGAGGCGGCACAAGGCATTGCCACCGCGCTTACGTTGCTGCTGGGTGCAATTGGCTCCATTTCACTGCTGGTTGGCGGCATCGGCATCATGAATATCATGCTCGTTTCCGTCACCGAACGCACCCGCGAAATCGGCATCCGTATGGCACTCGGTGCAAAGCGCCGCGATGTGCTTTTACAATTTTTGACCGAGGCGATTGTGATCTGTGTTTGTGGCGGCGCGATTGGTGTTGCGCTTGCGTATGGTGGCAGTGTGCTCATCACCAAGCTTTCACCGATGGAAGTCGGCATCTCCGCAACCGGTATCGCCATTGCATTCAGTTTTTCGGCGATGATCGGGATTTTCTTCGGGTTGTATCCGGCTAAGCGGGCGGCGGGGTTGAGGCCGGTGGAGGCGTTGCGGTATGAATGAGGCACGCAAATGTGCCGCATCAGAACGTGCTCCGTGTCCGTTTGTCACAGCTTGCGCGCTGCTACTCTTGAAATCTTGAGCGCAAAGTCATCCGTGCTTGGGTTTGCGCGACGAATATGGGTGATTTCATTCGCGGTCGCCGCAATGGCACTCATGGCGTATGTAGTTCTCGAGCATCAAGCAACTCTTGCAGCAATAGATCTGACCCGTCCATGGCTGCTTCTCGTGGCAGCGGCATTTCACGGTACGTTTTGGCTTGCGGGAGTTGTATCATGGCGAAACTTAGTTCGCGTGACAGCAAGCCGAACGCTTTCGCTGAGTGAAAGCCACCATCAGCTGTCGCTTGTAGCAGTGGGAAAATATATTCCCGGCAAGGTATCAGGGTTTCTTGCCAGAGGCGCTGCACTCAAGAAGTTCGATATGAGTACTCGCGAAATTCTTGCCGCTTCCTTTGTCGAACAGTGGGCGATGCTGATGAGTGCCGGACTAGTAAGCGGCGTTATCCTACTCCTGATCCGACCCAACGGCACGCTCACGGCACTGGGATTTGCGGCCATTGTGTCCAGCTTACTTGGTAATCACTTTTTTCGATTCTTTGTCTCGGTGTTTCAGCGCGTTCTCTCAAGAGTTTCGGATTCCAACGCAACGCAGGTGGGCATGCCGCTTGGCCATCATCAGTATTTTTTGCTGCTACTTATGCATTCGCTCACGTGGATTCTCTTGGGCTCAGTTCTGGTTAGTATCTACTTTGCGTTTTCAACTCAACCTGTTTCTCTCAAGCTCTCTGCCGCACTCGTACTCGCAAACATTGTTGGATTTTTGGTGGGCTTCGCCGCCATCTTTGCCCCGGGCGGGCTAGGCGTTCGCGAAGCGGTGACCGCAACCGTCCTTATCCCTTACATCCCGCTGGAGCAAGCGGCGACATTGAGCATCGTGTTCCGGGTTTGGATCACATCAATCGATGCCCTGCTTGCCAGCGGACTAGTCTGGCAAACGGCACTCGCTCGGCTACGTTCGCGCAAGTGACAACGTTTTAGGCTAGGTTGTCTGCGAAGGTGTACTTCTTCAGCGCCGTAAAACCGCACACGGCAAATTGTCCTAACGAATCCGTTTCAAATAACCATCCGGCGCAACAGTAATCAACAACTTATTGTGAATACCCTTGTCAATCTCAAATTCCGGGTGGGTTTCGAGATATTCCCACAAGGCTGTTTTGGGATTATTGCCTGGGTTCCACGGCCTGTTCGGGAAAAAATCCTTCGGCATGTCCTCGATAAAGGTATCGAAAACGACACAGTAACTACCTACGCTTGTCAATGATGCATAGGCCTGCAATTCCGCCAGCACATGGCCGTGCGTATGATTGCTGTCGAGGCAGACCAATACGCGCGGGTAATTCGCGGCGGCGGCGCGTACCTGGTCTCCATCAATCGGCAGCTCGTCGAGACCATCGAGCAGCACGTCATGTCGCGGATGGTGAACCAGGAGGAAATGGCCTACTGGCCCGACCTGCCGCGCGGCGAGCCGTGGGCCGCAACCTTCGAGCAGGCCGGGCTCACCTGCCTGGCGGGCGGCGCGCTCCG
>JANNRY010000538.1:0-4102 GCA_031401935.1 Betaproteobacteria bacterium
TCCTGAAAAGCGGCGGCGGGCATTTCAAAATCCGAACCCGCGCGATCAATACTCCGGTCATGGGTGGTGCGCGCAAAATCGGTAATGCTAGTATGCGCACCAATCAGCTTTGCGATTGGCAGTTTCATCATGTCGGCTAAACTCACTAATTGATATGGAGTGTTCATGCTACTCCATTTTCAAAAAGTGGGTACGCGAAGTATAACATCGCGCATTATGCCGCTACGATGCCCGCCAAATGGCGATCTACGTATTTTTATAATTGTTGGCTCGCGACACCACTGGTGCCACGCTGATCAGCATCAACGCGGCCACGCAAAATACTATTCCCGTCAGGAACGTGAACGATGCGCCGAGTTGATCCCAGATCAACCCTGCCGCGCCGCTGGCCAACAACATCGCGATGCCGCTCACAAGATTGAAAAATCCATACGCAGTGCCGCGCAAATCCTCAGGTGCGGTATCAGCGACCATGGTCGCAAGGAGGCCCTGCGTGATACCCATGTGGAGCCCCCAGAGCACGACGCCGACACTCACCCATGTCCAGTGATTGCTATAGGCAAACGCACAGTCGGCAGCGATCAGCACGACGAGGCCGCAGGCCAATAGTTGCGTGTGGCTCATGGAGTCTGAGAGTTTTCCGAACGGGTAGGCGGTGACGGCGTAGACGATGTTCATGCCGATCAGCACCAGCGGCGTGAGTGCGATGGCGAGGCCACCTTCATGTGCGCGCAGCACGAGGAAGGCCTCGCTGAAACGCGCCAGCGTGAATACGCCACCAATGGCCACAACCCACCAATACGCAGGCGCCAAGCGGCGCAGATTCTCACGGCGAATCGGATTCAGACGTTTGCCGGTCTGTTTTTTTTCAGGCTCCTGCACACCGAAGATTAGCAAGCCGACCGCCAAAAATGCCGGGATCACGGCCACCCAAAATACCGCGCGGAAATCATTGGCCCACAGCAGCATCAGGCCCATCGCGAGCAGCGGGCCTAAAAAAGCGCCGACTGTATCGAGTGATTGTCGCAGTCCAAACGCCGCTCCGCGCAATGCCGGCGGTGCGATGTCGGCCACGAGTGCATCGCGCGGCGCACCACGGATGCATTTGCCAACGCGATCCATCAACCGTGCTGTCAATACAAAGTCCACCGACGCGGCGAGCGCGAATAACGGTTTTGAGATCGCACCCAGCCCGTAACCCAGCACGGCCAACGGTTTGCGTTTGCCCCAATAGTCGCTCAACGTACCCGAGAATACTTTTACGATCAGTGCAGTGGCTTCGGCAGCGCCGTCGATCAAACCCACCGCAAACGCGCTGGCGCCGAGTGAGGCAACCATGAATACCGGCAGCAGGCTGTGAATCAATTCCGACGACACATCCATTAGCAGACTGACAAAGCCGAGCGCCCAGATGGCTTTGGGGATGCGGACGGGTGGAGTGGGCGAGGGTGTCGGTTGGGGCATGTTAAGAAGTGAAGCGGCGGTTGATGGCCCATGCTGTGGCGTACAGAAGGGTAGATAGTATGTTTTTTTACGCCAAGGAGCACGACTGCTTTTTCAAACGGGGGAAGTGCTCAGCGCAAATAAATGCGAACTTTCTGCACGGTGTAAGCTCTGACGAGAAATCACGACGAATCACACATGAAACGCACCTATCGAAAACTGACAAGCTGGATTGGCATCGTCGCTGTGGTGTTCGCACAGCTTGCGTTGTCGGCATATGCCTGTCCGATGACGCAGGTGCAGGTGGCAGCAAACGCGCACGGCGATGCTGCGGATTGCTGTGTTGATAATGCCAGCGCCTCAGCCAGCCTGTGTCATGAGCATTGTAAAGACAGCAAGGTGGTTAGCCCTGATACGTCGCCAGACCTGCCCGATTTTGTCGCCGCTTTTGTCGTCAGCATGCCGGAGGCCCCGGAGGCATTACCGCCCGGCACGGCATTGTCGGCGCAAACTATCGAGCGGCCCTCGCCGCCACTCTCGATCCTGAACTGCTGCTTCAGAATCTGATTTGCCTTCGTTGAACTGGCCCGGTCGCTGCGTGATGCGGCGGCCGGATTGTCATGCATTCACGAGGAGCAATCCATGTCACATCGAAAATTGTGTTATCCGCTGACAGCAGCCTTGGCCGGCGTGCTTGGCGCCATTGGGTCATCAGCACTTCACGCCAAGCCTATCGCGTTTGCCGACGGCACCACCAGCATGCACGAACGTAATACCAACATGCTCGAAACGCAAGTGTTTTACGCGCCGACGTACTGGTGGTCCGCAGGCCCCGGCTATTTACGCCTTACCAGCGACGACAAACAAAAGGAGCGCCAGATCAGCTATGTGCAGGCCAACGCGCTCATCAAACGTTGGAACATGCCCGCGGCGCAAGCCAATTTGTTTGCCTACGGCGGTGTGGGTAGCGCGAAAAGCTCGGAAAATGCCGGACGGTCGGAGACGACAGCTACCGTCTGGCGCTATGGATTGCAGGGCGACTATGAAACCCGCAAGATTTATACGTCGCTGAAGATGGATGGCTACAAGAGCGCCGCTTTCTCGCACCGCATCAGCACGCTGCAATTGGGCGTCGCCCCTTATGAGCACGACTACGAAGATCTTGCGACGTGGTTCGTGCTGCAGCTGCGCCATTACACGGGCGGGATTCGTGATGTAAATGCCAACAAGATCGAACAAACCGCACTCATCCGACTGTTTAAAGGCCCGGTTTGGGTCGAGCTTGGCATCAATCGAGAACGTCACTCACAATTCATGATCATGACCAATTTTTAGGAGCTCAATATGAACAAAATTATTTCTGCATCCATGGTTGCCATGTCGATTCTGACCGCCACCGCCCCGCAGGCTAAAACTATTACGATCAATGTCGATGGCCTTGTCTGTGCGTTCTGTGCGCAGGGGATTGAAAAGAAAATGAAGGCCCAATCCGCGACCGACAAAGTCTTCGTCAGTCTCGAGAAGAAAGTCGTGGCCGTGTCACTTAAAGACGGCCAGGACATTACCGACGACAAGCTGAAATCGGAAATCACCGATGCCGGTTACGTTGTCAAAGGCATCAGCCGCAGCGACGAATCGCTCGACGCGATCCGCGCCAGAGTCAAGGCAGGTAAATGATCGCGCAATTTCGCTCCACTTTTGCCAGCGCGTTCCTGTCGCTCTTCACGAGCGGCGGGACGCTTATCTGTTGTGCATTGCCCGCACTACTTGTTTCGCTGGGCGCAGGTGCGGCGATGGCGGGGCTGGTCGGGGCGTTTCCACAGATTGTGTGGCTGTCTGAACACAAAGTGGCGCTATTTATTGTGGCCGGCATCATGCTGCTGCTGGCTGGTGCGATGCAGTGGCGCGCACGTTCGCTGCCGTGCCCGGTCGAGCCATCACTGGCGGCTGCGTGCATGCGGACGCGCAACGTTTCAATGGCGGTTTACATTTTCTCGGTGGCGATGTTTCTGATCGGTGCGTTCTTCGCGTTTGTGGCGTCGATGCTGGGTTGATTTTGATGAACTTCCTAATTCCCTGAGCGGGAAGAAGGAGCAACAGGAACAACATCGGGCACCTCGTCCGTCCACACCTTGAAACTTGCCAGCGTGTTAGGGCCAAAGGTGTTGCTGATGGCCACATCTGCCGCATCGCGGCCACGCGCGATGAGCACCCTGCCGATACGCGGCGTATTGTTGCGTGCATCGAACGTATACCAGCGTCCATCAAGGAACGCTTCAAACCAGCCGGCGAAATCCATCGTGCCCCAGGGCTTTGGTGTGCCAATGTCGCCCAGGTAGCCGGTGCAATAGCGCGCCGGAATATTCATGCAGCGGCAGAACGCGATGGCCAGATGCGCGTAATCGCGGCATACGCCCGTCTTGTCGTGATACGCCTCCAGCGCGGTGCGCGTTCGGCGCGCGTGCTCATAACCAAAAACGATGTGCTGATGCACGTAATCACAGATCGCCTGTACGCGACCCCAGCCGGTGGGTGAGTTACCGAAAAGCTGCCAGGCGGTCTCGGAAAGTTGATCGGTTTCGCAGTAACGGCTGCCAAGCAGGAACAACAGCGTTTCCTCAGGTAAATCCTCCACCGCCATTTGCTGCGCCTGCGGCAC
>JANNRY010000539.1:0-3001 GCA_031401935.1 Betaproteobacteria bacterium
GTGGCTCGATTATCTGTGCACCACCGGTCTGACGGCGATGGACTATCGCATCACCGATGCAGTGGCTGATCCGGTTGGTAGTGAAATTTTCCACACTGAAAAATTATTGCGCCTGCCGCATACGCAATGGTGCTGGCAGCCTGATGCCGATGCGCCCGCTGTAGCTGCGATGCCCGCGATTGCTCTTGGGCACGTCACCTTTGGTTCATTTAATAATGCCCAAAAGCTCACCGACGCGACTTTAGTGTTGTGGAAACGTTTGCTGGAAGCAATGCCGGATGCGCAGTTGCGACTTGCTGGCATTCCTGATGGCGTGGCGCGCACACGCGTGCTCGACGCGCTGGCGTGCGATGCATCGCGACTGGTTTTTTTGCCGCGAATGAGCGTGATTGATTATCGTGCCGCATTCGCCGAAGTCGATATCGCGCTCGACCCGATGCCATTTTCGGGCGCGACCACAACGCTGGATGCTCTTTGGCAAGGCGTGCCGGTGTTGACGTTGCCGGGTACGCGATCTTGCTCGCGCTCAACAGCAAGCCTGCTGACGGCGCTGAATCTCACGGACTGGATCGCCACTGATGAAGCGGATTTTGTAGCGCGTGCGCAGCGGTTGGCGGCAAATAAAACAGCGTTGGCAGATTTGCGCGCATCGTGTCGTGACCGGCTGTGCGCGAGCCCTATTCTGGATCAGCCAGGCTTCACACGCGATTTGGAAAACCTGTATCGACAGGCATGGCAAACATGGTGCGAGCAGCGAGATGACGCAGCGGGTCAGCCAAAGATCGTTGCTGGCAGTGATGACGCGCTACAGAATGCCAGGTCTGCAATCGATGCAGGCAAAAACGATGAAGCATTGTCGCTATTGCAACCGCTGCTGCGGTTGCGTCCACAGTGGGAGCTCGCCAAACGCGAGATGGTGCGCGCGTGTCTCGCGTGGGCCGAGGCAAATCCGCAAATCGCGGCGGCGTGGCGCAAACCCATCGAGCTGGTTGAAGCGCGGGCCAAAGTATCAGCCATCGTTTGTAGTATTCGTCCTGATTATTTCAGCGCGATCAAAAAGAAACTGAAGCAGCGGTTCACGCGTCACGATATCGAGATCATTGGCATCCACGACGCAAAATCGCTGTGTGAGGGTTACAACCGGGGTGCAGCAAAAGCGAAGGGCGACATACTGATTTTTTGCCACGATGACATCGACATCGTGCATGCAGATTTTGGCGAGCGCATGTTGCGACATCTTTCCACGCAGGATGTGATCGGCGTCGCCGGTGCAAGCGAGCTCGTCAACGGCGACTGGCGCCACGCCGGGCCGCCCTTTGTGCACGGGCAAATCATCCATCGTCCACCGGGTGAAACGGGCCACATTTATCTCGCAGTCGGACTGCAAGCACCGATCATTAAAAACATCTGCGCAATGGACGGCGTGTTCATGGCGATGCATCGTCACGTATGGGAATCAGTTCGCTTCGACGAAGCAACGTTCGATGGATTTCATCTTTACGATGTCGATTTCACCTGGCGCGCGCATCTTGCCGGTTTCAACATGGCCGTGCCGCTGGACTTGTTGCTGATCCACTTCTCGACGGGCCGTTACGACGTCAAGTGGCAGACCTTCAATGTCCGGTTTCTCAAGAAGTTTCCACAACTATCGAACCGGCCGAGCATGGCGCGATACGCCAATATCCACGTGAAATTACAAACGCTGGAACAGGTGGAGCGCGTGCATACGGGACTGCTTCATCACCGTTTCGGCACATAGGCAAATAGTCACATACGCCGATCACGCTGCGCTTGCTGTCAGCGCATTGGCCATCCGCGTTTCCGCCACAATGTAGGGCGATGTAGTTGCTGCATCTTCGAGCGAAGCGAGGAATGCCGGTAGATCATGGGCCACTTCCGCCATCATGTCCAAAAACAGGTCAGTCAATTCCGGATCAAACTGGGTGCCACGCATTCTCTTGATGTAGTCCAGTGTATCGGCGTGTGACCATGCGACCTTGTAGGGACGCGAATGTGATAGCGCGTCGTAAACATCAGCGAGTGCTGCAATGCGCGCGGCGATGGGAATATCCGCGCCCGAGAGCCCGGCTGGATACCCGCCTCCGTTCCAGTATTCGTGGTGATGTCGTGCGATGCGCTCAGCGGTGTACAGGTTGCTTTGTGCGCCTTCGCCCAACAGATCTGCGCCGATGGTGGTGTGCGTACGCATCAATTGCATTTCGGCTGGATCGAGGCGACCAGGTTTGAGCAGGATGGCGTCGGGGATGGCGAACTTGCCGATGTCGTGCAAACGCGCGGCCATGTCCATATTATCGATATTCGCTTGCGGCAGGCCGGCACGGCGCGCCAGCAGCATCGACAGCCTCCCCACGCGGAAGCAATGTTTACCGGTGGCATCGTCGCGCAATTCGGCGGTGACGGCGAGACGTTCAAGCATGTCCATCGAAGAAACGCCGGGCGGCGGCGCGGCGGAGTCGGGTGCGGGGCGATCATCCAGTACGTCCGGATCGGCCAGCGTGGCCCACAAGGCACGGGCCCGCTCGGCTGAAAGATGCACTAGCGCTTCATACGCATGGTCGCCGTCGCCCATCGCCGTGTACATCGCCGCCATCACCGAATAGGTCTCGATCACGTAGGCACGCGCCGGTGCTTTCTCCGGTGTTAGCAATGCGTTTAAGTTGTCACGTGCTGACGCACCATTGTGCGCACGCACCGCCAACATGGCTTCGAGCACCGCAATCAACCAACGGGGACGCAGGCCGAGGTTGGCACGCGCACCGGCGTTAACAAGATGTCGTTTGGCGGCGTCAATATTGCCGCGCAAAATTTCCAGCGCGGCCGAATTGCATAACGCCGTGCAGGCCATTGAATCGCGAAACCGTGAGGGGCTTGCTTCGGCGCAGATCAGCGCCTGCTCACAAGCATGGCTCGCCTGCTGAAAGTCCGCTTCTTCGAGATGCCATCCCAACTGACTGCGCAGTGCCCAGATATTACCCGCCAG
>JANNRY010000540.1:0-11699 GCA_031401935.1 Betaproteobacteria bacterium
CAGATCGTAGCCAGTGTTATCTTTCCACCAACGCTGGTGGCACTGCGGTGCTGCGCTATGGCAATGCTCGCGATCTGGTGCTGGGCATTGAAGCCGTGACGCCCGAGGGCAACATATGGCACGGGCTGAAGGCGCTTCGGAAAGACAACACTGGCTACGATCTGAAACATTTGCTGATGGGCGCAGAAGGCACGCTTGGCATTATCACGGCGGCAGTGTTAAAGCTGTATCCCAAACCGCAGCGCACCTGCACCGCGCTCGTCGCCGTCTCGGATCCGGCGGCGGCGGTTGCATTGCTCGCCACTATTCAAGGCGCGATGGGCGATCGGCTGACCGGCTTTGAATTGATGTCGCGCGTTTGCCTAAACCATGTCATCAAACATTTTCCCGCAACGGTGGAGCCATTTTCCGTGCCGCATGACTGGCAAGTGTTGGTCGAGCTCACCGATACGATGCAGGGCTCAATGCTCGAAGATGCGCTGTCAGGCGCACTGGAACCAGCGTTTGACAACGGGCAAGCACTCGACGCCATCATCGCCAGCAGCGAAGCTCAGGCGCAGGCACTGTGGGATATTCGCGAACACATTCCGCCATCCGAAAAACTTCAGGGCCGAAGTGTGAAGCACGATATTTCAGTGCCGATTTCTAATATCGCTGAATTTATTCAGCGTGGCGATGCCGCGCTGGGCGCAAAATTTCCTGATGCCGAAGTGATCTGCTTCGGCCATATCGGCGACGGCAATCTGCACTACAACTTAAGCTTCCCCGGCGTGTTGCCGACGCCTGAACAAACCCGCGACGCCAACGACATCGTCTACACGCTGCTCGATGAAATGGCGGGATCCATCAGCGCCGAACACGGCTTGGGTCAAATGAAGCGTGAAGAAATCACCAAACATAAATCGAGTGTAGAGCTCGATATGATGCGCGCCATCAAGGCGGCGCTGGACCCGAAGGGGATCATGAATCCGGGGAAAGTACTGTAGGGAAAAATAGTGAAACTCTAGCACTGGTGCGGCTTTGCGGGCATTTTTCGCTTGAGATGCCCGTCAAATAGCGATTCTATAATTTTCCCGATTATTCGCAATAACTCCTGATATGAAAAAATCCGATGTAATGGCCGCGATAAAACGACTAGAGTACACCACAAAATCGTTTGGATATCCAAATGTCAGCGCACTACAAAAAGTCAATGCAATTGTGCACGAACTTAGCGCCAGCGAGTTGTGAACGAACTTCCACGGAAAGCTAATCTCGTTTCAGCATCTGGCTGAGATTGGGCTGAGCACCAGAAAATTTGAAAGGCTTCCCGGAGGGGTTGCGGGGGTTTGCAATAATGCGCTTGGCGATTGCATGTCAATGAAAATGATTTTGGAAACATTGCCATTGCATGACTAACAAAAAACCGACTCAATAGTAGCTCTAGCTATTTCTTCGCAGAAGCTGCCGCCTCTGCAGGCACAACCGCGGCTACCGGCACCACAGGCGGGCAGGTGACCGCGCGCAGGCTGCTGCCTTCGAATTCACGCTGCATCAAGGTTAACCGCGCGACCATGTTGGTGTCTGGCTCGCGCAAGGTGAAAAGCGTTTCTTTTGTTTGTGAATTTCGCGGCGTGACTTGCGCATCTTTCACGAGCGCCTGCGCCTTGGCTTTAAGTTCGGCAACGGTTTTCTGTGCGGCTTCGTCAGATGAAAACACGCCCAGCGAAATGGCGTTGTCGCCCAGCGCAGAAACGTCCTTCACGCCGGCTTTTTTCAGATTGGCGACGAGCGTATCGGCAGCGCGTTTATCTTTTTGCGGCGGCAGGCTGACAGCGAAGCGCGAAAATTCATCGACGTTTCGTGAGCTCAGTCGGCTACCCAGATTCATGGCGGCAAACGAGCCCTGCGCACGCGCGCCATCGGCCGGTTTGACAGCGAAATCGACGCAGGCCGAGCCGGTCAGTGTCGCGGCCAGTTTTCTTGCGGCAATGGCATCTTCCTGGGCTTTGCCGGGGTCGGTCACGGAGACGATCTTGAGTGCGCCGGGATTAACTTCGCGCGGCGCTTCCGCCTTGGGCTTGGTTTCGCTCAGGTAAATGTGCGCGCCAAGTGCCACATTCATAACCAGCAAGAGGAAAAACAGGAGACGGGCCATGAATCGATTCGGAATTGATTGGGTTAGCGGGGATTGCGACCGGAATTGGCGATGGCAAGCAGGCCATCAAGCACCAGATTGTCGTTGATCGAAACCGGAAAGGGAAGATGCTGCGCCAACACATGCATGGCACCGCCGCTGCCGATACAGCGCGGCATGTCCCCGACCTGAGCTGCGAGATGGGTGGCCATCCGCTGCACGGCACCCGCGCAAGCTTCGATTGCGCCAGCGGTTATGGCGTTGACGGTATTGGTCGGAAACGTCTGGTATTGGCCAATCGCGGCGGGCAACTGCGCGGTGCCGCGATTTAAGGCGCGATGCATCAACATCATGCCCGGCGCGATGATGCCGCCAAGAAAATGGCCATCGGCGGAAAGTGCATCGACCGTTAACGCGGTGCCTGCCATGACGACCAATTGCGCGCGCGGCGCATCTCTCGCGGCGGCGTGCGCACCGATGAGCGCGGCCCAGCGGTCACTGCCGAGTTGTGCGGGATTGTCGTAGCCGTTCACAACGCCACATTGCTGCGCTCGTGCCGAGACAAATGAAATCGGTTTGCCAAGCGATTGGGTTTGATCTTCAATCGCCGTAGCCACGGACGGTCCGGCGACGTTGGATGCCACGATCTGATCAATCGCGGCGGTCGCGAGCACATCACGAAACGCATAGCTGCCCGCGAAGTCGGTCACATCGACAGCCCCGCGTAAAGACCATTCGTGCCCGTCGCGTCCATCATGTACCCCCCATTTGATTCGCGTGTTGCCAGCGTCGATGGCCAAAATATGGGCGCTCATTTTTTTGTTTTGCCGATCACTACCCGCAGGCTCACTTCGCCAGCCGTCACGTGCAGTTCTTTGCCATTGATCGTCACAATCAGTGCACCGTCATCGGCAACGTCTTTCACTGTTGCATCCAGCGTAGCGCCGTCACCAAACAGCACGTGAACCGGTTTGCCTTGCAGTACGTGATGTTTTTGCCAGGCTGATTTAAAACCGCTGAAACCAGTCAGCCGAAATTCATCTAGTGCGCATACAAGCTGCTGCAACATATGCGCCAACAGGCGGTTGCGCGAGGGTGGGCGCGCACCTAATGCACATAAGGCGTTCACATCAGTCGCGGCTTGATTGATGCTCATCTTAAAATTTTCGCTCATGTTCACATTGATACCGATGCCGATCACGACCGTTGTTGGCCCCAACATATCGCCTTGCGTTTCGATCAACACGCCCGCCAGTTTCGCATCGCCCACGACAATATCGTTTGGCCACTTGAGCCCTATGGCTCCGGAATCGCGAAGTCCCAGATCATGCAGCGCACGAAGCACGGCCAACCCAACCACCAGCGACAACCCGCCTAATTGCGCCGCACCTTTATCAAACCGCCACAGCAGTGAAAACGTAAGCGACGCGCCGAGCGCTGATTGCCATTGCCGACCGCGCCGACCACGGCCTGCCGTTTGCAATTCCGTCGCCAGACAAAGTCCGCCAGGTGCGCCAACGCTAGCGCGGCGCATCAATTCAGAATTAGTCGAATCAATCGTGTCGAGCACCTCCACATCCACGCGCGTTGCCGTGGCACCCAACGCCGCACGGATGCGGTCAACCTCCAGCAGCTCGATTGGTGCGGCCAGTCGATAACCTTTGCGGGTCAGGCTGAAGATGCCGATGCCCGATTCACTGGCGTCGCGCAGCGCGTCGGAGATGGCACTGCGCGAGACGCCGTATTTTTCGGCGAGCCGGACGCCTGAAGTGAAATGTTCGTGCGACAAATCGCGTAGCAGCGAATACGCCAACGGCCTCATCACTTATTACTTCCCCTTTTGAAAACGGGGGATTGAGGGGGATTGTCAGTGCATGCCCTAAAGCGAGTGCCCACAATCCCCCCTAGCCCCCCTTTTCCAAAGGGGGGAAGCGTTTTCATTTGCGAGTTTGGCTGCGTATTTATAATTTTCAACTAACCCTAAGCGTTTTCAGCTTTGCAGGCCGCCACTTCGGCCTGATACGCAATGCCTGCAATGACGGAATCAAGCAGCAAGTGCACGCGTTTGGTGAGCTTGCTGGTGGCGCGGTAATCGGCTGGCGCAATAAAATCAACGCGCCCTGCATCGAGCAGCCGTACACAAGTGGTCTTGCTCTTGGCGAGCTTGGGGTTGAACACGGCCAGCGAATGGCCGCCGCTTTTGGTGGTGAGTGCCATCGACGGCACATCGGTCATGCCGTCGCCGATGTAAATGATGTTGGAAAACGGAATGGGCCGCTCGCCCTCGGGCATGTGTTCGTTGATTGATTCCGACATCGCTTCCTTGCCCTTGTTGATGCGAAACAGGAATTGCGTCTTTGATGTATCGGTGATCAGCAGTTTCGGAAATGTGGCAATGCCGTATTGGTTGAAGTGATACTCGGATGCGTAAATTTGTTTGAAGTATTTGCGAATCGAAACGCCTTCAAGGATTTCCTTTTGCCCGGCCGAAATAATGTAGTGCTGCACGTTTACAGCCGTGCCACCGTGTTTTTTTACGTAGGCGTTGATATTGGGAAACCATTCCTCAACCCCCGGAAAATACTGGATGCCCGCCGCCATTGCGGAAAAATCTTTGCGTGTGATGCGCACGTCGTCATTTTTGTAGAGCATCTCCATCATCAACCGCATGTAGACGAGCATCGGATCGGAGTCTGTCTGCGTCGCTTCTTTGTGCACGCGTGCCCAGAATGCTTCGGGCTCAATGCCAAACTTCGGCAGCACGGTGTATTCCTGCATCGGCTGCGGTGAGAGCGTGCCATCGAAGTCGTACACCATCGCGATGGTGTTTTGGGTGAACGTTTTTTTGACCATGTGCAAGTTTAGCTGCAAATGAAAACGCCCGGCTCACCGGGCGTTTTCAGGAACTTCAATTGCAGCGCAGCATCAATCCGCGTAAACGCCGGCTTTCTTGATGATCGGTCCCCATTTGGCGATTTCTGCTGGCAGGAATGCACGCAGCACTTCAGGCTTACGGCGCTCGGCTGGCTCCGGCGCAGTGCCCAGATCGCCGAATTTCTTTTTCAGGTCTTCATTGTTGATCGCATCGTTCAAAGCCGCATTGAGCTTGTCGATGATCGCCTAAGGTGTCGATTTCGTTGCCCACATCCCTTGCCAGATGCCGACATCAAAATCCTTGAAACCGGCTTCGTCCATGGTCGGTACATCAGGCAGCGACGCGACGCGGGTTTTGCTGGTCACGCCATAGACTTTGACTTTGCCGCCTTTGATCTGCGAAGTGGTGTTGGTGGTTTGGTCGCACATAAAATTCACTTGACCGCCGAGCAGATCGGTCATCGCTGGTGCAGTGCCTTTGTAGGGAACGGTCAGCAAATCGGTTTGGATGGCGCTCATAAACAGCATGCCGCACAGATGCGATGCCGCGCCGATGCCGGCGTTGGCATACGACACTTTGTCTTTGTTGGCTTTTACGTAAGCGATCAACTCTTTTACGTTATTCGGCGGGAAATCTTTGTTGCCGATCATCGTCATCGGCACAGTGGTGACAAGGCCGATTGGCTCGAGATCGGTGACGGCGTTGTAGCGCAGATTGCGATACAAGGTCGCGCTGGTTGAAATGCCGATGTGCATCAACAAAATGGTGTAGCCGTCAGCTGCTGCCTTGGCAACTTTTTCGTTGCCGATATTGCCACCCGCACCGCCCACATTTTCGACGACGACCGTTTGCCCGAGCGATTTGGACATCAGCGCTGCCACCGTACGCGCAACGGTATCCGTCGGGCCGCCTGCGGCGAACGGCACAATCATGTTGATCGGTTTGGTCGGGTAGGTTTGCGCGCTGGCGAAGCTGCTTGCCGCGAACATGACGCTTGCCAAAATAATGTTCTTTAATTTCATGCATCCTCCAGAAAATCAGTTGGGCGGTTAAGCCAAATATTGGTGTTTTTCCTATTTTAGCCGATTCCGGCTTTTTGCCGGGGTTGGCTGCTTCGGTTGTTATTGCAAGTCCCGCACGTTCGGACGATTGATGCCCAAAGAGGGCCGACAGCCCTCGGCATTGCCGTGTCCACCACCCACACCATTACCGGGGCCATCATAGGCGTAGGTGCGGCCAATAAACTTTCTGCCGTCCGGTGGGGTGTGGCTGGCGGCATTGTGTGGGCGTGGGTTCTGACCATTCCCCGCTCGGCGTTTATGGCAGCAGTGGCTTGGTGGCTTGCGCAGCGGTTTTTGTAGGCTAAGACTGCGCGGCCAACAAGCTCTGGCATCGCGGCCTGCAAGCGTGGCCTGAGTGCGTGGCGACTACTAATTTATTGCCTCAAAATCGACGGTCGTATTTTTGGTGCCGTGAGATACTCGCGTCCCCGAAAACCGATTCACTTCGCGCCACATCATGACAACCGCCGACCTCATCCGGCTTCTCAGTCTTGCCGCCATCTGGGGCGGCTCATATAGCTTCATGCGCGTCGTTGCGCCTGTTTTCGGCGGCATCGGCACGATGTGGCTGCGTGTTTCCATCGCTGGTTTCGTGCTGCTCGCTTTTGCTCTTGTCACGCGCGAGGATTTGCAGTGGGCCAAATGGTGGAAGCAATACCTGTTCATCGGCCTGACGAATTCGGCGGTACCGTTTGCGCTTATTGCTTTCGCCATGAAGACCTTGCCCGCCGGCTACGGCGCAATCCTGAACGCGATGTCACCTTTCTTCGCCGCGATGTTTGCGGCTTTGATGCTGGGCGAGCGGCTCACCGCGCTTCGATTGGTGGGCATGGCACTAGGCTTTGCGGGCGTGGCGATCATCATAAATCTGGGGCCGATTCCCTTGAACGCCGGAACCTTGCTCGCGGCTACCGCATGTATCACCGCCACCTGCCTGTACGGCTTCATCATTGTCTACACAAAGAAATACACGAAGGGCGTACCCAATATGGGCATCGCGGTGGGCACGCTGATATTGCCAGCCGTGCTGGTGACGCCGTTGGGGCTGATGTCTGTCCCGCACCTAGTGCCGACGGGCAATGTCGTTCTGTCACTGCTCGGCCTTGCTGTACTGTGCAGCTCGATTGCCTATCTTCTTTACTACCGCCTCATTCGTGATGTCGGTCCGACACGGGCGATTTCAGTCACATTTCTAGTGCCCGTATTCGGCGCGATCTGGGGCGCAATTTTCCACGGCGAAACGTTGAATAGTAGCGCGGTTGTTGGCGGCATCACAGTGTTGATTGGGGTGGCACTGGTTCTTGAGGTTCTGCCGCTCAAGAAACCGGCGGATAGAACATAGAATACGCAGAACGCCATCTAGCGCGGCGTTCGGAGCAAATATTGTCTGACAGCGCCGCCAAATGGCGCTCTTGCTCAAAATTTGCTATGACACATCCTGGCCGTAACGCGATGCTATGCTTCATCCCAACTTCACAGCCGCTCCGATCATGCTAAGAATTACCGAACTTCGCCTGCCGCTAGCACACGCTGAGTCCGCGCTCGAACAGGCAATCCTGAAAAGACTAGGTATTCCGAAATCGTCGCTGATCAGCTTTTCGGTTTTCAAGCGGAGTTACGATGCGCGCAAAAAAGACGCGCTGTTGTTCGTCTACAGCGTCGACGTCGATGTGCACGATGAAGCGGCAACGCTGAAACGGTTACGCAGCGATAAATCGATTGGTCCGACACCCGACACGGAATATCACTTCACCGGACACGCGTCGCCAAGTTCGGCGTCTGTGCCGCGTCCTATCGTCATTGGTTTCGGCCCGTGCGGTATTTTTGCCGCACTCATCCTCGCGCAAATGGGCTTCAAACCGATCGTGCTGGAGCGCGGCAAGCAGGTGCGCGAACGTACGCAGGACACGTGGGGGCTTTGGCGCAAGAGTACGTTGAACCCTGAGTCGAACGTGCAGTTTGGTGAAGGTGGTGCGGGCACCTTTTCGGATGGGAAGCTTTACAGCCAGATCAAAGATCCGCGCTATCTGGGCCGCAAAGTGATGAGCGAATTCGTCAAGGCCGGTGCGCCCGCGGAAATCATGTACGTGAGCAAACCGCACGTGGGCACGTTTCGGCTGGTCGGGGTGGTGGAAAAGATGCGCGAAGAAATTGTTGCACTCGGCGGCGAGGTGCGGTTCATGCATCGGGTCACTGACTTGCTGATTGAAAACGGCCAGCTACGCGGTTTGACGGTGCTGGATGTGGCCAACAACCATGTGGAAGAAATTCGCGCAGATCATGCGGTGCTCGCACTGGGCCACAGCGCGCGCGACACCTTTCAGATGCTGCATGACCGCGGCGTTTATCTCGAATCAAAAGCATTCTCGATTGGCTTTCGCATCGAGCATCCCCAATCGCTGATCGACCGCGCGCGGCTCGGCGTGAATGCTGGCAATGAATTGCTCGGCGCAGCCGATTACAAGCTGGTGCATCACGCCAGCAATGGGCGCAGCGTGTACAGTTTTTGCATGTGTCCCGGCGGTACCGTCGTAGCAGCGACATCGGAAGCCGGTCGCGTGGTGACGAATGGCATGAGCCAATATTCGCGTAACGAACGCAACGCGAATGCTGGCATCGTTGTCGGCATTGACCCACGCGACTTTCCGGGAAAATTCGCGGGCGACCCGATGGCGGGCATTGAATTCCAGCGCGTGTGGGAATCGCGCGCGTTTGAATTGGGCGGCGGCACCTATGAAGCGCCCGGACAATTGGTGGGTGATTTCCTTGGCGGTAAACCATCCACACAATTTGGCGAGGTCATTCCCTCGTACAAACCGGGCGTGCATCTGGTTGATCTTGGCGGGGCTGGCGATCCTGAATGCACCAGCTTGCCGGATTACGCGATTGCTGCAATCCGCGAAGCGATTCCTGCATTCGATAAACAGATTCGCGGATTCGCCATGCATGACGCCGTGCTGACTGGCGTTGAGACGCGCACCTCATCGCCGATACGCATCACGCGCGGTGAGGATTTTCAGAGCCTCAATGTGCGAGGACTTTATCCCGCTGGCGAGGGCGCCAGTTACGCGGGCGGGATTTTGTCGGCGGGAGTGGATGGCATCAAAGTCGCAGAAGCAGTCGCGCGTTCGATACTGGAAGGCGACGCAACTTAAACCGCGGTCATGCCACCGTCGACGGACAGCGTTTGTCCTGTCACGTAGCTCGCTGCATCAGACGCCAGAAATATCGCCGGGCCCATCAAGTCTTCGTCGCCGCCGAGGCGGCCCATCGGCGTCATGCCGAGAATTTGCTTATCCAATACTTTCAACAAACCATCGCTCATCTTGGAAGGAAAAAATCCCGGCGCCAACGCGTTCACGCGAATGCCGTATTGCGCCCACTCGCCCGCCAGCGCACGGGTGAAATTGATGAGGCCACCTTTGCTGGTGTTGTACGCGATGGTTTGCATGGGGCCCAATTGGCCGCGCAGTCCCGCGACCGATGCCACCGTGATGATGCTGCCTGATTTATTTGGGATCATACTTTTTGCGCCAACTAGCTGTGTCACCAACCACGTACCGGTGAGGTTGATGCCGATCACTTTGTTCCATGCCTCGAGCGGATATTTTTCAGCAGGTGCGCCCCACGATGCACCGGCGTTGTTCATCAAGATGTCGATGCGACCGAAGTTTTTCAGCACCGCATCGACCATCGGCTCCAGCGATTCCGGTTTGGCGAGATCGCTCGCGAACGTGAACACGTCGTAACCCTTGGCGAGCAGTTCGCCTTTGGCATGCGCCAATTCATTTTCCTTGCGAGCACTTAGTGCCAGCTTGGCACCCATGGCACCGAAGCCATGCGCCATCTGCAGGCCCAGCCCGCGCGAACCGCCGGTGATTAATGCAACGCGACCCGACAAATCAAAAAGCTTTCCAGCGCTCATGACATTCTCCTTTGTGTGGCGACGATTTTGACACGCGAGGCAATGTGATGATTCATTCGGGAAACTCCAGCATTGGGGCGGTTCGTGGCACGCTTTTGCTCCAGGTGGCACGCCAGTGCTAGAGTTTTAATGACTTATCATTTCTTACAACGCCGAGAGCCACACACCCATCAGCGTAAAATACGTGTCTTTCCACCCAGGCCCGCCGCCACAAGCGAACGCGCTTCGAACCCAAGGTTAATCAATGACCCGCTCTTCTTCAATGCCCAAATACGGCAACGTTCTCGATCTCATCGGCGATACGCCGCTCGTCAAACTAACCCGTCTCGATACCGGCCCCTGCGAGCTATTCGCGAAGCTCGAATGCAACAATCCGGCGGGCTCGATCAAGGATCGCATTGGCCTGCGCATGATCGAAGCTGCCGAGCGCGACGGCAAGATCAAGCCTGGTGGCACCATTGTTGAAGCCACTGCCGGCAATACCGGCTTGGGGTTGGCACTAGCCGCGATTCATAAAGGCTACAAGCTGTTGTTGGTGATTCCCGACAAGATGAGTCAGGAGAAAATTTTCCATTTGCGCGCGATGGGTGTTGAGATCGTAATGACGCGCTCGGATGTTTCCAAAGGTCATCCTGAGTATTATCAGGACATGGCCAAACGCATCGCCGCCGAAATGCAGGCGCGGGGGATGAGTGCCCATTGCATCGACCAGTTTTCCAATCCGGCCAATCCACAGACCCACGAAGACTGGACCGCGCCGGAAATCTGGGAGCAGATGGAACACAGGCTCGATGCCGTTGTCACGGGCGTGGGCAGTGGCGGCACCATTACCGGCATGGGCCGCTATTTTCAACGCGTCGCGCCGCATGTGGAAATGGTACTGGCCGATCCGAAAGGTTCGATCCTCAATGAGATCGTCAACACCGGCACGCACGGCCCCAGTGGTTCATGGCTGGTCGAAGGTATTGGCGGCGATTACGTGCCCGCCAACCTCGACATCACGCTCGCGAAAAAGGCCTACGCCATTCCTGACGGCGAAGCACTACTGGCCGCACGTGAATTGCTGCAAAAGGAAGGCATCATGGGTGGGTCATCCACCGGCACATTGCTCGCCACTGCGCTGCGTTATTGCCGCGAACAAACCACACCAAAACGCGTGGTCACCATCGTGTGTGACGTTGGCGGAAAATATTTATCGAAGATGTACAACGACTACTGGCTCGTTGATCAGGGCATCATCGAGCGGCCCGTGAAAGGCGATTTGTCCGATCTCGTCGCGCGCCACCACAATGATCGCGCCACCATCACCATCAAATCCGACGACACCCTGCAAACCGCCTATGCGCGCATGAAGCTTTATGATTTTCAGCAACTGCCGGTATTGGACAACGAAAAAGTAGTCGGCATCATCGACGAATCCGACATCTTGATGGCCGTGATCGGCGATGAGTCGCGCTTTACGACCAAGGTTGTCGGCGCGATGACAGAGAAAATTAAAACCATTCAAGTGTCCGAGCCTGTCGCCGCATTGCTACCGATTTTTGACAAGGGCTTTGTGGCGATCGTGCAGGACGGCGAGAAATTTCTCGGGCTGATTACGCGTTACGATTTACTCAACTACTTACGTCGCAGGGCAAAATAATCATGACAACCAAACACCTCTTCGGCACCCGCGCCATTCACGCCGGGCAAGAACCTGACCCCACCACCGGCGCCGTGATG
>JANNRY010000541.1:0-5588 GCA_031401935.1 Betaproteobacteria bacterium
TCAGCTTTCTTTTCGACAACGGCGGTGGTCTTGCCGGTCAAAGTTGCGTCCGCGCCCATGGTCTTCAGGGTGCCTTCGCCGATACCTGGAACTTTGTCGATGTCAGCCATTGACTTGAACGGGCCATTTTTGGTGCGATGGTCGATGATTGCTTGTGCTTTAACTTCGCCGATGCCTTTCAAGGTCATCAACTCTTCTTTTGTTGCGGTGTTCACGTTTACAGCAGCGAACGCGATTGAAATCGACGCAAAAAACGCGGCGAATGTAGCGAGGATTTTATTCATAAAAGCTCCATGAGTGAGTGAGATAAAAACTTGTTTTGCCCCGATTGACTCGCTATGGAAAGCTTGCCGCTTCGGTGCGGTTTTGCTGATCGTTACAACCCGTTACACGAACCGCACTCGCTAAAACGAGCACTGCGTCAAGTGGTTGACAAGGTTGACGCTGATCGCGGAACACAAGAGATATGTTTCTCCTTTGGCCGCAAAAGCGTGAGTGGAATTGCGTGCTGAATACTCTCCGACTGCGCAAAAACTTTTACAGCATTTGCGCGCACTTGCGTTTTTTGGGAGGACCCGCCAAAGGCAAATTCAGCAAACTTGTTGATTATATGAAAGTTTTTAGGAAAAAGCCAGCTTGCCGGGCGGCAGTTGCACATGAACGCGCTTTGAATGTTTGCTGCCAGACTCCCAAAAATTACACGCGAGGTCCCGCGAGCCAAGGAATGTAGCGAGAGACGCCCTCTTCCACCGTCAGAAACGGATCGCTGTAACCAACTGATCGCAGATTCGTGAGATCGGCTTCGGTAAAGCTCTGATATTTGCCTTTTAACGCGTCCGGGAAAGCGGTGTATTCGATCAAGGCTTCTGATTTCATCTGTTCGAGCGACAAGGCAGATTTTCCATCCAGCGCACGACAAGCGTTTAGGCTTGCTACCGCGACATCGTTGAAAGTCTGGCTACGGCCTGTTCCCAAATTAAAGATGCCCGAGATGTTTTCGTTGTCCAGAAAATGCAGATTGACATTGACCACGTCTTCAATCGACACAAAGTCGCGACGCTGTTCGCCGTTGGCATAGCCGTCGTTGCCTTCGAAAAGTTTGATCTTGCCGTTGGCGCGATACTGATTGAAGAAGTGGAACGCGACCGATGCCATGCGGCCTTTGTGTGATTCGCGCGGGCCGTAAACATTGAAATAACGAAACCCGGCGATTTGGGCGCTTGCATCAGCGAGGCGGGGGCGCACGGCCTGATCGAACAGGAATTTCGAATAACCGTAGACGTTTAGCGGCGCCTCACATTCGCGCGCCTCCGCGAATACTTTTCCACCACCGTAAACAGACGCGGACGACGCGTAAATAAACGGCACCGCTTCTTCCTGACACCATTCGAGCAGAGATAGTGAATAACGATAGTTGTTATCCATCATGTAGCGGCCATCGGTCTCCATGGTGTCGGAGCAGGCACCCTGATGCAATACCGCTTCAATATCGCCACCAAGCTCGCCTGATTCGACGACCTCCAGAAAATCTTTTTTATCGACGTACTCAGCAATTTCGCAATCGACAAGATTCTTGAATTTGTCGGCGGTCGTGAGGTTATCCACGGCCACGATGTCCGAAATACCGCGCTGGTTAAGCGCTTTGACGATGTTGCTGCCGATAAATCCGGCTGCGCCGGTAACGATGATGGTCATATTTTTTTGAACAGATAATAGATTGCTTGGATTGCGAATTTAGCCCAATGATGAAATCAATTCTTCGCGAGAAACGGTGGCTGTGCCGAGTTTGCCAACAACAACGCCAGCCGCGCGATTGGCGATGCGCACAGCATCGCACATTTCAGCCCCTGCGGCCATCATGAGGCCCAGCGTCGCGATGACGGTATCACCTGCGCCGGATACGTCATAAACCTCTCGCGCCTGGGTGGGCTCGTGCATTGCACCAGCGCTTGAAAACAGCGACATACCTTCTTCAGAACGCGTGACCAGCAAGGCTTCCAAATCCAGCTCTGCGCGCAGGGTTTCAGCGCGGCGCGCGAGATCACTTTCATCCTTCCAGCGCCCTGCAACCTGCCTGAATTCGCCACGGTTCGGTGTCAGCAGCGTTGCACCACGATAGCGCGCGAAATCATCGCCTTTCGGATCAACCAAAATCCGTTTGCCGTGTGCTTTGGCGGCCTTGATCATTTTCGATACGTGGGTCAATCCTCCTTTGCCGTAATCAGACAAAATAACAACATCAACGCCATCGACAAGTGACTCAAAATCATCGAGCTTGTCTTCCAGCACTTCACGCGATGGCGGTGTTTCAAAATCGATGCGCAACAACTGTTGCTGACGACCAATCACACGCAGCTTTACGGTGGTCGGGAATTGAGCATCCTTGTGAAACATCGTGGTGACTTGCTCTTTTTCGAGCAACGCTGCCAGCGAGCGACCGGCTTCATCGTCGCCCACCACGGATAACAACGTCGCCTTGCCGCCGAGAGATGCAATATTGCGCGCCACGTTTGCAGCGCCGCCCGGGCGCTCTTCGGTGCGCTGAACATGCACTATCGGTACCGGTGCCTCGGGTGAAATTCGAGAAACATCGCCAAACCAATAGCGGTCAAGCATCACGTCTCCCACGACGAGGACGCGTGCATTCGAACAATCGGGAAGCGTAAGTTTACGCATCAATGGCTACGCAAATTGTGGGCGACCAATTGGATAATATTCAAAGCCGTGTTCACGCATTGTGTCTGGCTCATATAGGTTTCGGCCATCAAATACGATCGGCGATTTCAACGCCGCCCTCATGGCAGCAAAATCCGGCGCACGGAACGTTTTCCACTCGGTGACAATCGCAAGCGCATCGACGCCATGCAACGCTTCCATTGCTCCGCTCGCAAATGTCACGCTTGGGTTATCGCCCAACAGGTGCTTGGCCTCGGTCAATGCAACCGGATCAAATGCGACGACTTTTGCACCGCGTTTCACCAAATCCTCGATCAACACCAGACTTGGCGCTTCACGCATGTCGTCGGTATTGGGCTTAAACGCCAATCCCCACAGTGCGATTGTCTTGCCGGAGAGGTTCTCTCCAAAACGCTTGACAATCTTTTGCGTCAGTACGTGTTTTTGAGCGTAGTTCACACGTTCTACTGCATCGAGCAATTTCAGATTCATGCCCGCCGCCGTTGCGGTGCGTTGCAGGGCTTGCACGTCCTTCGGGAAACACGAGCCACCGTAACCGATACCCGGGTACAGGAAGTGATAACCAATGCGGGGATCTGATCCCATCCCCTTGCGCACAGACTCGATGTCAGCTCCAAGCAATTCAGCCAGTAGTGCGAGCTCATTCATGAATGAAATTCGCGTTGCCAACATTGCATTGGCTGCGTACTTGGTGAGTTCAGCCGAGCGAACATCCATGACCATGATGCGATCATGGTTACGCTGGAACGGCGCATAAAGCTTTCTCATTGCCTCGATTGCGTCTGCGTTATCTGCGCCGATGACGATCCTATCCGGCCGCATGAAATCCTCAACCGCCGCGCCTTCTTTCAAAAATTCCGGGTTGGAAACGACAGAGAATTTCACATCAGCGCTGCGCTTTTTTAATTCATCTGCAATCGCCGCCCGCACTTTGTCAGCGGTGCCAACCGGAACGGTGGATTTGTCCATCACGATCTTGGGCGATGTCATCAACCGGCCAACATTGCGCGCTGCTGCGACAACATATTGCAAATCTGCCGAGCCATCTTCGCCCGGCGGCGTGCCGACCGCGATAATCTGGATATCGCCAAAGGCAACACCGAGAGCGACATCGGTCGTGAAATGAAGGCGTCCCGCAGCGACATTGCTGGCAACCATTTCTTTCAAACCCGGCTCATAAATCGGGATGCCACCGGATTTCAGTGTCTCGATTTTTTTCGGGTCGATGTCCATGCACAACACCTGATTGCCAACATCGGCGAGACAGGCGCCTGAGACCAGACCGACGTAACCAGTTCCAATGACTGTGATTTTCATAAATTAGTTTGCAGGAATGAATTAAAAATATTTAGGCTGTTGTTGCGCCAGACACAAAGGCCGCGAGTTGGCCATTAATGAAGTTTAACGTGGCGATTGGATCTTTGGCGTGTGTGATGGCGCGCCCGATGACCAGATAATCGGCACCCAATTTGACCGCATCCAGTGGTGTGACCACGCGTTGCTGATCGCCTTTGGCGTCACCTTCAAGGCGAATGCCCGGCGTAACCAGCTGAAACGCCGCGCCCAGCTTGGCTTTCAGGCTTGTTGCTTCCTCGGCAGAACACACTACACCATCGAGTCCACATGCCTTCGTTAGCGCGGCAAGACGCATCACATTGTCAGCCGCAGTACCAGCAAACCCAATCTCCGACATCTCCGCATTCGACAGGCTCGTCAATACAGTCACACCGATCAGCAGCGGTTTGATGCTCGCGAAATCCACCGCCTCACGGGCAGCCAACATCATTCGCCGTCCACCACTGGCGTGGACGTTTATCATCCACACGCCTTGGCTCGCAGCCACCCGACAGGCACTGGCCACGGTGTTGGGAATATCGTGAAATTTCAGGTCGAGAAATACATCGAACCCACGACGCATGAGGTCATCAATCACTTGTGGGCCAGCAGCCGTGTGCAATTCCTTGCCAACCTTGACACGGCACGCAGCCGGATCGAGACGCGCGGCCAGCTCAGTGGCCAATTTTGCCTCTGGAAAATCGAGCACGACGATGATGGGTTTATTGTTCAATGTCGGCCTTCCGACTGTAGCTTGGCCAGATGGCGATCCGAGGTATCGTATTCGGCAGTCCGGCGAGGGGGAAACGTCTCCCAACCGGCACAGGCCGGACATTGCCAGTAGAACTGCCGCGCCTTGAATCCGCAGTTGGCACACAGATACACGGCTAGGCGGCTCGAATGGGTATGCACAAGATCCTTCAATACCTTGAGATCAGCTTGCTTGTTTTCAGGTGCAACGAGCAATTCCGCTTCCAGCAAACGATCCAGTCCAACTAGGGTTGGGTTCTGGCGCAAATCCGCTTTCACGAGGTCATAGGCAGCAGCAGCGCCTTCACTTTTCATTGTCGCGTGAAAGATTGCGTTGAACATGTCCAACGCGGGATATTGCTGCTGAAGCGCGCGCAATTCTGTCAGGCCCTGTTCAGTTTTGCCCAGTGTTTCAAAACTCGCCAGAATTTGATCCGCCATCAATCCGAGATACGCAGGATTTTGTGTTTCGATTCTGCGCCAGACTTCAATCGCTTTTTCGTGCTGCCCGGCTCCTGCTAACCATTCACCCTTCATGAGATTGGCGCGAACACATTTTTCATTCGCCGCCAACGCTGCATCCAGATTGGCATTGGCATCGTCGGCAAGGTCAAGTTTGTGCGCGTGTGCGGCCGCTTCACAATAATAATTCGCGATGTCTTTCGAGATGTCTTTCGCGGACTGGGACCCGGTACCCTCGCCCGCCTGCATCTGGCGCGCAACGTCAATTGCTTTCTGCCAATTGACCTTCGTCGAAAACACGGCCTCCGGCGGCACCGCCGCGAGTGGTCTACCCGGCGGAGAAG
>JANNRY010000542.1:0-14653 GCA_031401935.1 Betaproteobacteria bacterium
TTGCCGTTCCGCAATGGCGTTCATCAAAGGCGGCCAAACATATTTCTTCGAAAACCAAAAAAATATGAAGAAGGCAATCGCCTGAGCCAGCATCGTCAGGTTCAAATCCATGGCTGTTTCCTAGTGGGGTTGTCGGCCGGGATTACTTGAGTGGGGCGAGCAGCGGATTACCGAATGCGAACAACATTGCGAGTCCCACGCCGATAATGAAGGAAGCATCGATCAGGCCGAGCAGCAAAAACACCTTGCCTTGCAATTGCGGGATCAATTCGGGTTGACGGGCGGCACCCTCAAGAAATTTTGAGCACATGATGCCGACGCCGATACAGGCACCCGCTGCGCCAAGACCGATGATGAGACCGATACCAATTCCGGTGTACGCCTGAACCATGGCGATGAGTTGAAGCTTATCCATGTTGAGTCCTTTCTGTGTTTATGGTTTGATTCTAAAAATGTATTGCGAAGCTGGCGAATGGATCAGTGATGTTCGTGCGCCATGTTGATATAGACAATGGTGAGCATCATGAAAATATAGGCTTGCAGGCCGACGATCAGAATGTGGAAAATCGACCAGCCTGCACCGAGCACGGCACCCATGATCGTGCCGACCACGCCAGTCGCGGCCCACATACCCAGCAGCAAAAAGATGATTTCGCCCGCATACATATTGCCGAACAACCGCAATGAATGCGAAAGGGGTTTTGACACGTATTCGACGATGTTGAACAGAAGGTTTAGCGGCCACGCCCAAAATTTTGAACCGAACGGTGTGCAAAACAATTCGTGCATCCAACCGCCGAGGCCTTTAACGGCGACGCTGAAATACAACATCAAAAACCAAACCGACAGCGCCAGAGCAAAAGTGGTGTTGACGTCAGCCGTCGGTACGCCGCGCCACTCATGCTGATGGAACACATGCTCCATTACCTTTGCAAAGATGTCGATCGGCATGAACGACATGGCGTTCATCATAATCACAAAAACAAAAACGCTCAGCGCGAGAGGCGCAACGAATTTGTTGACGTCGCCATGTGCAAAGGTGTTTCGTGCCTGGTCGGCGATGAAATCGAGCGCTATTTCTACAAACGCCTGACGCTTGTTGGGCACACCCGATGTTGCGCCACGGACCACCCACCACATAAAGCCAAAAGCGATCAAACCCAATACAACTGACGTCACCAATGTGTCAACGTGGATTGTCCCAAGGCCACCGATCTGCATCTTGTTATACGTAAGATGGTGGGTGATGTACGATGTTGCGGTGGTTTCTGTTCCGGAAGCCATAGCGATTTGCAGTTATTTCTGGCGGATAAAAATAGCGAGTGAGAAAATCAGCGTCGTGACAATAAAAGTGCCAATAAATCCGGCACCGAAAACTTCGGCGTAGCTTGAAAACACCAGCCACAGCGACAAAACGATAACCACAATCTTTGCAGACTCCGCGCGCATCATGCCCACCAGCGCATTTTCTGCGGAGCCTTTACCTATTCGAGATAGCATTGCGCCGTACGTTACACCGCCAAGCAGGCTGACTAAGCCGCCAAGCAAAGCTGAAACCCCCCAGTGCATGCCCCCCATGCCGCCAACAATCAGCGCTATTGAAAGCGTGGCCATTGCCTGATACTTGAGAACTACGCGAATTTGCCTGCTCATTTACAAGCCTCGCAACTGCAACATTTATTATCCGTCCGGAGGCAAGCAATCCTTTCGATTTTAACCGCTTTTCGCTTTATTGGTCAAGCTAGAGTCGGCTTTTTGGCAATACCTTTAACTGCTCAGCGAAGTCATGGTGCGTCGCACAAAGTTATCGTAAATTACTTTAAACGGGACCTTTCCAGAATGCCATCCAACTGTTCGAAGCTATGAAAATGCACAACTAATGTGCCGCGCCCTCGTTTGTCTGCCTTTACGTCTACTTTTGTACCGAGTTTTTCCGCGAGTTCGTTTTCCAGGTGCCGCGTGTCGGGTGCGGCAGTCATCTTGGTTTTTCCAACCGTTGGGGGCGCTAGTTCAAGTTTGACCATCCGTTCAGCATCGCGAACCGATAGCGTTTTGGCGACAATCTGATGCGCAAGCTCGACTTGTTTGGATTTGGATAGCGCCAGCAGGGCACGCGCGTGGCCCATATCAAGCTTGGACTCCATCAACATATCCTGCACCGGTTTGGCGAGCTCCAAAAGGCGCAGCAAATTCGTTACCGACGTGCGTGACCGCCCGACGGCTTGTGCGGCCGCTTCGTGCGTTAGCTTGAATTCCTCAATGAGTCGTTTGATGCCTGCGGCCTCTTCTATGGCGTTGAGATCCTCTCGTTGTATGTTCTCAATCAGGCCGATGCCCAGAGCGTGTTCGTCGGCAATTTCGCGCACCAGCGCCGGTACGGTGGCGAGGCCTGCGATCTGCGCGGCACGCCAGCGACGTTCGCCGGCTACGATTTCAAACTTACCCCGTGAAACCTCGCGTACTAAAATTGGCTGCACAATGCCGCGGTTCTGAATGGATTGCGCCAGCCCTTCCAGCGCTTCCCGGTTCATGTGCGATCGCGGTTGGTATTTTCCAGGTGAAAGATCGCCAATGGCGATTTCACGGAGAGCACCATCTTCCTGTGCCGTGCTTGATTTTCCACCACCCAAGAGTGCATCCAAGCCGCGCCCGAGCCCTTTTGGTTTGATCATGCCACTTCCTTAATTGCAATACCTTCGCGCGCGAGAAGCTCTCTCGCGAACGCAAAATGTGCCAATGCCCCTTTGGAAGAGGGGTCATGCAGGATTACTGGCTTGCCATATGACGGTGCTTCCGCGATCCGGATATTGCGCGGGATAACCGTGTCGAACACCTTGTCGCCAAAGTGGTTTTTGATCTCATCGGATACTTGAGTGGTGAGTGAGGAACGCGGGTCGTACATCGTACGCACCAGCGCTTCGATTTCAATCGCAGGGTTCAAATTCGCCTTCACTTTGCGTAACGTGCCAACCAAGTCGCTCAGGCCTTCAAGTGCGTAGTATTCACACTGCATGGGAATGATCACGGCATTCGCCGCAGTCAACGCGTTTACCGTCAGCATATTCAAAGCGGGCGGGCAATCAATCACTACAAAGGTGTAATCGTTATCCACTTGCGCGAGCGCTTCCTTCAATCGGAACTCTCGCCGCTCGATGTTGATTAATTCAATTTCTGCGCCAGCAAGCTCCCGGTTGGCTGGTAGCACATCAAAACCGCTTTCTGTGCGAACCCTTGTCGCAGTCAACGTATATTCACCAAGCAGTACGCCGTATACGGTTTTCTCCGCTCCGTTCTTGTCGACTCCGCTCCCGGTGGTGGCGTTGCCTTGCGGATCAAGATCGATCAGCAATACGCGCTGGCCGAAGTGTGCCAACGTAGCCGAAAGGTTGACGGCCACCGATGTTTTTCCTACGCCGCCCTTTTGATTTGCGACCGCAAAGACCTTCATCGCTGCCTTATTTTTCACTTGTTTTTTTGATAACAACCAGGTGTCGCTGACCATCGACTTGTGGCACGTTGAGAGGGATCACGTGAGCGACGACGAAACCGATTGGCAAGCGGGCGATTTCATCAAAGGGATGCACGCCTTTCATTGCAAGCATGCTTCCATCATCGGCGCATAAATGTCCGGCACCCTCGATAAAATCTTTCAGCTCCGCGAATGCACGTGAAACAACGATGTCGAAACGCTGCGGCGGTTCATATTTCTCGACACGGCTTGTCACGACATCCGCGTTGCCAAGGCCAAGCTCGCCAATTGCGTGGCGTACAAAAGTGGTTTTCTTGGCGATCGTATCAAGCATTGTTATGTGCGCGCCTGATGTGGTGTCGCGTAGCGCAATCGCTAACGGAATTCCAGGCAGTCCGCCGCCGGTGCCGACGTCCAACAAACGCGTAGAAGCCCCAACCTGCGACAAAATGGAAAGACTATCGAGAATGTGCAGCCCGATCATACGTTCCGGTTCCCGCACCGCAGTTAGGTTGTAAACCTTGTTCCATTTGTCGAGCAACTCAACATAGCGCAACAATTTCTTCTGTGCGTCCTGAGTCAGCGTCAACCCCATTTGCTTGAGGCCGTCTTTAAGTAATTCACTTAACGGTGAGGGCGTGATGTGCGCGGCGGCTGTCATGTTTTAAATCTCGTGCCGCTCAAGCAGACCGTTGTTCGGCAGCAATTCTGGACGCAGCAAAACCGCGCTTCACGTGGACCAGCAACAGGGAGATCGCGGCGGGTGTGATGCCCTGAATGCGTGCAGCTTGCCCAACCGTCTCGGGTTTGTGCTGGTTCAGCTTTAGTTGAACCTCATTGGAGAGGCCTCGCACATGACGATAATCAATGTCGTGAGGTAAACGCGTCTCTTCTTGCGCGCGATTATTTTCGACTTCGATTTGCTGGCGATCTATGTAACCTTGGTATTTCGCCGCGATTTCTACCTGTTCGGTGACAGATGCCTCCAGCGCGGGTGTCGCGCCGACCCCCAGTGACATTAAATCTGCGTGCGAAATATTCGGGCGACGCAGCAATTCAAACAATGAATATTCACGCTCCATTTCCTGTCCCAATACTCGCACAGCATCAGCGGGTGCCACTTTGACAGGGTGTGCCCAAGTCGCTTTCAGGCGTGCTGTTTCGCGTTCCACGCTTTCGCGTTTTTTGCAAAAAGTCTCCCAGCGAATATCGTCAACCAAACCCAGCTTGCGACCGATTTCAGTCAAACGTACGTCTGCGTTGTCTTCGCGCAATTGCAAACGATATTCCGCGCGGCTGGTGAACATGCGATAGGGCTCAGCAACGCCACGGGTAATCAGGTCATCCACAAGCACCCCGATATACGCCTCATCCCGACGCGGGCTCCAGCCATGTTGGCCTTTGCTTTTTAGCGAGGCGTTGATGCCGGCGAGCATGCCCTGCGCGGCAGCCTCTTCGTAACCTGTCGTGCCGTTTATCTGACCGGCGAAAAACAGGCCATTAATCGCTTTGGTTTCCAGCGTCGAACTCAAACCGCGCGGATCAAAATAGTCATATTCGATCGCATAGCCCGGACGCACAATGTGGGCGTTCTCAAGCCCGGCAATTGTGCGCACCAGATTCAGCTGAACATCAAAAGGCAACGAGGTCGAAATACCATTTGGGTAGACCTCGTGCGTGGACAGGCCTTCTGGCTCGAGAAATATTTGGTGGCTTGCCTTTTCGGAAAATCGGTGGATCTTGTCCTCAATCGATGGGCAATAGCGCGGCCCAACACCTTCAATCACACCAGTAAACATTGGCGAGCGATCAAGGCCCGCGCGAATCGCGTCGTGGGTTTGCTCGTTAGTGTGGGTGATCCAGCAACTGAGTTGGCGCGGATGCATTTCTCGGCGGCCCAGATAGGAAAACACCGGGGCAGGGTGATCGCCGGCCTGCTCAAAGCACCAAGAGAAATCAATAGTGCGACCATCGAGCCGTGGTGGCGTACCGGTCTTTAGTCGGCCTACGGGGAGTTTTAAATCCCGTAAACGCGCCGCGAGCGTTAGCGAAGGCTGATCTCCAGCGCGACCGCCGGAATAGTTTTGCAACCCGACATGGATTTTTCCGGCAAGGAAAGTGCCGGCCGTAAGCACAACTGTTTTTGAATAAAAGCGAGTACCTACTTGTGTTACCGCCCCCGCCACAAAAGGCTCGCCATTATTTTCTTCAATAATTAAATCGTCCACCGCCTGCTGAAAAAGCCAAAGGTTTGGCTGATTTTCCAACCTCATCCTAATCGCAGCCCGATACAACACCCGATCTGCCTGCGCGCGGGTGGCACGCACAGCTGGGCCCTTGCTTGCGTTAAGCGTGCGAAATTGAATGCCCGCTTCATCGGTGGCAATTGCCATTGCGCCGCCCATCGCGTCGACCTCCTTAACGAGATGACCTTTGCCGATGCCCCCGATGGAAGGGTTACAGGACATTTGCCCCAGCGTTTCGATGGCGTGCGATAGCAGCAGTGTTTTGGCGCCTGAGCGCGCGCTGGCAAGCGCGGCCTCAGTGCCGGCATGACCACCGCCAACGACAATTACATCGAATTTACTTTGAAAATCCATCGGTTTAATGCGTTTACGTTGAGAGTCGGGGGAGTTCGGCGTTCGGACGCGGGACGCGAATTTTATGTCATCAGCCATCAAATGGCTACCCTTCGGCTGCTTTTACATATCGTCGTGATCAGTTATTTTCCCACGCAAAACCGACTGAATATTTCGCCCAGTAAGTCGTCAGCGGTAAATTCACCGGTAATGCTTGCCAGCGCGCCTTGCGCCAACCGCAACTCCTCAGCGAAAAGCTCGTATTGCTGATTAAGAACGGATGCTGCGTTCACGTGGGCCGCTGCTTCTGCGAGCGAGCGCAGATGTCGCTCTCTGGCCAGAAACACACTTTCACCGCTCGGCTCCCAGCCCGCCGCTGCAAGCAACCATTCGCGTAACGCATCCACACCAACACCCGTCAGGGCGGAGACTTGCAACGTTTTGCTGTGATTTGGCGACTTAATGTCGCCTGTTCCACGTGAAACATCCGCGTCACCAAGCAAGTCGACCTTATTATGCACCGACACGACTGGAAGCTTTTCTGGTAGCCGCCCGAGGATTTCTGCCTCCTCGGCACCGATGCCACACCCAGCCTCTGTAACAAATAACGCTGCCCCGGCATTTTCAATTGCCGCCCAAGTTCGTGCGATGCCGATCTTTTCTACCTCGTTATCAGTAACCCGAAGGCCCGCTGTGTCGATTAAATGAATGGGTACCCCGTCGAGGTGAATTGTGGCCCGAACGTGATCGCGTGTGGTGCCCGCAACTGGTGTGACGATTGCAATATCCTCGCCTGCCAGACGGTTAAGTAAACTGGATTTGCCAACATTAGGGCAACCAATAAGTACGACCGTTAGACCATCACGAAGAACCGCGCCCCGTTTAGCTCGCGCGGCTAAATCAGTCTGCAAGGCGCGTATTTTCTGGAGTTTATCAAATTGCATCGCGCGATCTGCGGGGTCAATCTCTTCTTCGGGGAAATCAATGCACGCTTCCACATGCATGCGTAAATCCGTCAGTCGCCGCGTGAGCTCGTGAACACACGCAGAAAACTCACCCGTCAAGGTGCGGGCCGCCGATTTAGCCGCTGCCTCGGAGCTGGCATCAATAAGATCTGCAACGCTTTCGGCCTGTGCAAGATCGAGTTTTCCATTCAAAAACGCACGTTCAGTAAACTCGCCCGGGCGCGCGATCCGGCAACCCATCGCCAAGCACCTACGCAATAACCGCTGCGTGACAGCAGGCCCGCCGTGCCCCTGTAGCTCCAAAACATCTTCACCGGTATAGGAGTGCGGCGCACGGAAATACAACGCGATCCCTTGATCAATAACGTTGGCATCAACGTCACGAAACACCGCAAGCGTCGCCAATCGAGGCTGAATTGTTCGTCCGATTAACCCCTGCATCAACGCCGGTACGCCCTCGCCGGAGACCCGGACCACACCGATTCCACCACGACCGGGCGCGGTTGCAATGGCTGCGATCAGCGTGGGGGCTGCGCGCTGGGAGGGGATTAGTGGGGATAACGGTGGCGGCATACGATGTTCCACGTGGAACGGTTTTATGGTTAGCGAGAAATGTAGCACGCAAAAAATGACAAAAGCCGCGAATCCGTCCGCGGCTTTTGCATTTTAGTTACTACTGACGTGTTATTTTTTTGTGCTTGCTTTAGCTTTTTCTGGGGTGAAGGTTTTATTGATGTACCACTGCTGACCGATGCCGAGAATATTTTGCATTGTCCAATAGAGCACCAAACCTGCCGGGAAGAAGAAGAACATGACAGAAAAAACCAACGGCATGATCAACATTATCTTTGCTTGAATGGGGTCTGGCGGCGCAGGGTTGAGTTTGGTTTGAATAAACATGGATGCGCCCATGATGACCGGCAATACATAAAATGGATCGGGCGTGGAAAGGTCTGTGATCCAGCCAATCCAAGGTGCGTTACGCAGCTCAACCGCGCCTAACAAGACCCAATAGAGCGCGATAAAAAATGGGATTTGAATAATAATCGGCAGGCAGCCACCAAGTGGGTTTACTTTTTCCGTCTTGTACAGCTCCATCATCGCCTGATTCATTTTTAGCTTGTCGTCACCGAAACGCGCCTTCATCGCCTCCACTTTTGGTGCCATGGTTTTCATGTGCGCCATCGACTTCCCGGCCTTTTGGTTTAGTGGGAAGAACACCAGTTTCAACAGGATGGTAAATATAACAATCGTCCAACCCCAGTTACCAACCAGATTATTGATGAACGAAAGCACCAGAAACATCGGGCTGGCAAGAATGGTGAGCCAACCATAGTCGACGACCAGATCAAGGCCTGGTGCAAGCTTGCTTAGATTTCCTTGCTCCTGCGGGCCGACGTACAACGGCATTGAGACAACGCCTGTGGCGGAAGCGTCGATAGCCTGCACTGGAATAATGACGCCGGCTGAATAAAGTGTATCGGTTACTTTTTTGGTAAAGAACTCTCGCTTCACACCCACAGCAGGCAACCATGCCGAGACAAAGTAGTGCTGCACCATTGCGATCCAGCCGTCCGACGACTCTTTCACAAACTCCTGCTTGTTTTTGTCTATATCCGAGAACGCGACCTTTTGGAACTTCTTTAAGTCTGTATAAACCGCCGGGCCGGTAAACGTCACGACGCCAGTGAACGGGTTATTGCCTGTGCTTTCACCCTCGGGCGCATTACCGTCGCGCAGAAATTGGAAATAGGCTTTAGGCATAATCTGCGCGCCAGACTCGTTTTTGATGTCATAACGAACATCGATCACGTAGCTGCTGCGCTTGAAGGTATACGTTTTGGTAACAGTGAATCCCGGCGTGTCGTTATTGGTCATGCTGACATCCACCTTGTCACCGTCGGCGAGGTCAAACGCGTCGCGACTCGGCGTCCAAATGGAAGTGTGGTTTGGCAGGCCACTTCCCAGCAATCCTGATTGAACGACGAAGTATGCGCCCACCTTGTCTTGTAGCAGCTTGAATGCTTGTTTGGCGTCGCTCGGGGCGACGTGCTTCAACAGCGTGACGCTGCGAATATCCCCGCCCTGCGTATCCAACTCCACCGACAGCAAATCAGTCTTCACCGACACACGGCTCGCTGTTTTGGGCGCACCGTTTACTGGTGTTGAGACTGCAGTTGCGGTGGCTTGTGGAACGCTGGACACCAACGGCGCTGTCGAGCCAGGCACAGTGGAAGGGGGAAGAGGCTTGTCAATTGTGCTACCCGGCAATTGGTTGGCCGCCTGCGATTGTGCCGCTGGCTGCGGAATGACCGGTGGTTGGTTATGTTTGTTCCAGGCCTCCCAGAGCATTAAGCCAGAGAAGGTAAAAACGATCAGCGCAATAAGACGTTGCGTATCCATAGACTCATCAAGAAAAAAGGAAGGAAATAGCGGCGAATGCCGCTGTCGTTTGGGTCAGGGCACCGGATCAAAGCCACCCGGATGCCACGGGTGGCAGCGAAGCAAACGTCGCGATGTCAAATAACCACCCTTGATTGCGCCGTATTTGTTCAGCGCGTCTACCGCGTAATGCGAACACGTGGGGGTAAACCTGCATTGCGACCCAAAATATGGGCTCAACAGATATTGGTATCCGTGAACAAAAAACAATAGAACCTTTGCCGCTAGGGTGGCTTTAATGGTTGTAGTCTGATGGGCGGCAATTGGTAGCGTCATCGCGCAAAACCATCAAAACGTTGAGAAACATCCGCCAACAATTGTTTCAACACCTGACGCAATTGGCCACGCGCCTGTTTATCAGTATTGCGAATATTCGCGAGTCCAGTCAGTTGGCTTTGAAGGGTGAACAGCATGTCTACCGGCAACTGTCGTGCACCATGCTGACGAAACTGCTCTCTAATCACGCGCTTGACTTTGTTGCGATCAACCGCGTGCTTGAGGATCCGTTTGGGCACGGCGATGGCGATGCGCCCTTGACCAAACGTATTTTCATTGAGCTTCATGGCAAGCGGCGACCGGCTTAAACGTGCTCCGCGACCAAGCAACGCTTCCACCTCATGTTTCACCAAACGATGTTGGCGACAAAACCGCGCGTGCGCCCCCAAGCCTCCGCTAACCGTCGGTGGGGCTTCCTGAACTAACGTCGGCACGCCCTGAGCAATGCCGGCGGCGTGTTGCAATTGGCGTCAAGCCTAGACGGCGATGCGCGCACGACCCTTGGCGCGACGGGCATTGATCACGCCACGGCCACCAACGGTCTTCATGCGAACTCTAAAACCGTGGGTTTTTTTCCGGCGGGCAACTGATGGCTGGTAGGTGCGTTTCATGATTACTCTCTGCTGATCTGATTACTGGGAAATATTGGCTAGACTACCCACATGTTTGGCGGGCAGAACTCGGTATTATCGCGTTTTTTTATGTTGCGCGTCAAGGCGTTAAGCGAATAAAGCCCTGCCAGACGCCGTGCCCAACCAGCCGCTTTCTCCTGCCTGATTCCGTTGTAAACGTGCTCCCGAATAAATACCGTCGCGCGCCAGGGTTGTGGATAAGTTGCCTTGGAAAGAGTAAAATCAGGCCATCTAAAGTATCCGCATTAAGCTGTTTTCAGGCGTCGTTCTCCTCATGCTCGTTGGATCTTTCCCTGCGTACTCACGCGCACCGAACCAGCCCTTCTTACGCTTCCATCAAATACCAGACTGCACACTCCTTTCATGCACCCGTTTTGGCTTTCCTGCGTCGAAGACTTCAAAAAGGAGCTTTCGCAACATCAGTTCACCACGTGGATTAAACCGCTTACCTTTCTTCAGGACGGTGACAGTTTTACTCTTCTCGCGCCAAATCGCTTCGTGTTGCAGTGGGCAAAGGATCGGCTACTCACCGCAATTGAACAAGCGGGCGAAAAATATTTCGCCAGACCTTTCGTGATTGAGTTAGCCCTCGTTGAGGCGCAGGTTGTCAGCGAGCCCTCCTCGGACGAAATCAGCGCATCGACGTTAGCTTCTGGCCCGCAATCAGGTTTGTCGGGTGTCTCAGCGGTTTCGATCGAGCCCGCCGCCTCTGTCGGCGCGCCATCTGTCCCAAATGGTCGGCCAGTTGGACACCGTATAAATTCAGCATTTACGTTTACCAACTTTGTAGGCGGCAAAGCAAACCAACTGGCTCGCGCTGCGGCGTTCCAAGTTGGACAAAATCCTGGCCAAGCTTATAACCCCCTGTTTGTTTACGGCGCAACTGGCCTGGGTAAAACTCACCTGGTGCAGGCAATAGGTAATGAGTTGCTTGAACACAATCCCAACGCAAATATTCGCTATATCCATGCCGAGCGATTTGTAACCGATGTCGTGCAGGCATATCAACACAAAGCGTTTGATGCCTTCAAGCGCTCATACCACACGCTCGACTTATTGCTGATCGACGACATCCAGTTTTTTGGTGGAAAATCCCGTACGCAGGAAGAGTTTTTCTACGCCTTCAACGCGCTGATTGAGGGCGGCAAACAAGTTGTTATCACCAGTGATCGTTTCCCAAAGGAAATAGCCAATATTGATGATCGGCTTATCTCTCGCTTCGGTTGGGGGCTAACCGTCTCCGTTGAGCCTCCAGAGCTTGAAATGCGTGTCGCTATTCTCATCAAAAAAGCAGAGAGCGAGGGAATTCCGCTTGATGAAGAAGTCGCGTTTTTTATTGCCAAACACATTCGCTCGAACGTGCGTGAACTCGAAGGAGGCTTAAAGCGCGTATTGGCTTACACGCGCTTCAATAACGTCCCAATTTCCGTTCAGGCCGCAAAAGAAGCGCTTAAGGATTTGTTGGCTGTGCTTAACCGCCAGATATCCATCGACAATATTCAAAAAACTGTCGCTGATTACTACAAAATCAAAGTGTCTGAAATGTATTCAAAAAAACGGGTGCGATCATTAGCCCGGCCCAGACAGGTCGCCATGGCGCTGGCAAAAGAGTTGACACCCATGTCACTGCCCGAAATTGGCGAGGCCTTTGGCGGGCGAGATCACACAACGGTATTGCATGCTTGCCGAAAAGTACGTGAATTGGTGGAAGCAGATCAGATGATTGCACGTGACCATTCGTTGCTTATGCAGATTTTGCGCGGTTGATCTTTTTATAAACTCATGAATAACGTATCGCAAGCTTTTCGTATAAACAAAGGATGAAATGTGGATAAGTCTGCTTTTTTCTCTTTTTTCTTTTCCACTTCAATTTTGTCCACAGTGATCCACAGCAATTCTTGCCGTTGTACTCACTGTTGTAAGTTTCATAAGTGATTGAATTATCAATACATTGATCAGTTAAACGCAAAACCATTCGCCCTTATCTATTACTACTAGGTTTATTTATCATGTTTACAATAAAAGCTAAGAACAGCACCTTGTTGGGGCCGCTTCAATTTGTAACCGGTATCGTCGAACGTCGACATACACTTCCCATTCTGTCGAATGTGCTAGTCGAAGTCACAGACCACAACGTCAATTTTCTGGCGACAGATCTTGAGGTACAGATCAAAGCGACCGCAAAGCTCGAGACCGCGCACAAGCCGGGCAGCCTGACGGTTGGAGCAAAAAAATTGCAGGATATTCTTCGTGCGTTAGCGCCTGATGCTGATACGTCACTGGAAATCAAAGAAAGCCGACTGACCATCAAAGCAGGAAAATCAAAATTTGCGCTGCAAACATTGGCCGCAGCCGATTTCCCCAAGATTGCTGAAGCAAAAGATGCGGCAACGGAATTCAGCCTTCCACAAAAAGAATTCAAACGGGTATTGGGGCTGGTGCAATTTGCCATGGCCGTGCAAGACATCCGTTACTACCTGAACGGCGTGTTGCTCTCTACTGACGGCAATATTTTGCGTCTGGTTGCAACCGATGGGCATCGTCTTTCAATGGCCAGCTACAAGTTGCCAGAACCGGTCGGCAAGATCGAAGCGATCCTGCCAAGAAAAACGGTACTTGAATTAATCAAGCTGCTAGATGAGAGCGACGATCCGATCCATTTGAAAATGCATCAGAATCAAGTGAAGCTTACTTTTGCCGGTATTGAAATTGTCAGCAAGATTGTTGAGGGAAAGTTTCCGGATTACACCAAAGTAATTCCGACCGGTTACGCCAACCACCTCACGCTCAATCGTGTCGAACTGCTGGGAGCATTGCAACGCGCATCGATTCTGTCGAATGACAAAATCCGTGGCGTACGGCTGGTCTTCACCAAAGATTCGCTATCGATCATTTGCAGCAATAACGAAAATGAAGAGGCGGAAGAAAACCTGCCTATCGAGTACAGCAAAGACGCAATGGATATTGCGTTCAATATTGCGTATCTGCTCGACGTACTCAATCACCTCCAGAACGAAAACGTGCTGATCTCGCTAGGTGAAGCCAACATGTCCAGCGCACTTATTACCCAGCCAGGCGGTGAAGACTTTAAATACGTTGTGATGCCGATGCGGATCTAAGTGGCCAAGGCACCAAAAGCATCAAAGGCAGCAAATAACCAGAACACTTAATTCACCGAAACCGCGCAACAGGAACTAAATGTCCGACCCGAAACCGAGAGACCCCGCCGCATACGATTCCGATTCCATCAAAATCCTGAAAGGTTTGGAGGCTGTCCGCAAGCGCCCAGGCATGTACATCGGCGATACGTCCGACGGCTCAGGCTTACACCACATGGTGTTTGAAGTTGTCGACAACGCAATCGATGAAGCGCTCGCTAAACACTGCGACGACATCAAAATAACCATTCATACCGACAACTCCATCTCGGTAACAGACAATGGTCGTGGCATTCCAACAGGCATCAAGGAAGACGACGAATTCAAACGCTCCGCTGCAGAAATTGTCATGACCGAGCTGCACGCCGGCGGCAAGTTTGACGCGAACTCGTACAAGGTTTCCGGCGGTTTGCATGGTGTGGGTGTATCGGTCGTCAACGCACTTTCGGAATGGTTGAAACTCCGTATCTGGCGCGACGGGAAAATCCATCAAATGGAATTTCGCCATGGTGATCGTGTGGCGCCCCTCGTAGTCACGGGCACCACAGAGAAGCGCGGCACGGAAGTGCATTTCATGGCCTCAAAGGAAACGTTCACCCACATTGAATTTCACTACGAAATTCTCGCCAAGCGTCTGCGCGAACTATCGTTTCTTAATAGTGGCGTGAAGATTGAGCTGATCGACCAGCGCAACGGCAAGAGCGAAAACTTCGCCTATGTCGGCGGTGTAAAAGGCTTTGTGGAATATATGAACCGTTCAAAAACGGTTTTGCATCCACGTATTTTCTACGCAGTCGGTGAAAAAGACGGCATGACCGTCGAAGTGTCGATGCAATGGAACGATAGCTACAGCGAATCGGTACAGTGCTTTACGAACAATATTCCGCAGCGCGATGGTGGCACGCACTTGACGGGATTACGCACGGCGATGACCCGCGTGATCAACAAGTTCATCGAAGAGAACGACTTCGCCAAGAAAGCGAAAGTTGAGACGTCCGGCGACGATTTGCGCGAAGGTCTGACCTGCGTGTTGTCAGTCAAGGTTCCGGACCCCAAGTTTTCTTCTCAAACCAAAGACAAGCTGGTCTCATCCGAAGTGCAGCCTGTCGTGCAGGAAATTGTGGCGTCTAAA
>JANNRY010000543.1:0-3926 GCA_031401935.1 Betaproteobacteria bacterium
CCTCACCGAGGGCGGCGGCAACTTTTTGTTTATCACGCCGTTCGCACAAGATCCATCGAACCCAAACAATATGTGGATTGGTGGCGCAACGCCTTGGCGCAATACGAACGCAACCGGTGCTGGCTCGCCAGCCTGGGTGAGAGCCGGTGCGTTCTTTGGTTCTCGCATCGGCGCGTGGGCTGTCGCGCCACAGTCGAGCGACCGCGTCTACGCGGGCACGGGTACCGGCAGTACGGCCAACAATTGCCGTGTATTTACGACCGGTATCGCAACCACTTCAACCGCAGCAACCGTGTGGAGCTCAAGCAAGGTGCGGCCTGACGCGTGCTTTGTATCCTGGGTCGCTGCCGATCCGGTAACGTTGGGGACGGTATACGCGACGGTGTCGACGTTCAACGTCGGTGCAAGCGTTGGCCACGTGTTCAAATCCACCAACTTTGGTGCCACTTGGACAAGTATTGACGGCTCCGGTGCTACCGGCATTCCGGACGTGCCAGTTCACACCATCGTGGCTGATCCGAATGACAACCAGCGGCTTTATGTGGGCACGGATATTGGCGTCTTCATCTCACTGGACGGCGGCGCAAACTGGGCGCGCGAAAATACCGGTTTCGCAAATGTCATTGTTGAAGCGCTGACAATCAAGAATACTGCACCGCGTTACATCTACGCGTTTACCCACGGCCGCAGTCTGTTCCGCGCATTGCTGCCTTAAACCGATCTAACCGTTAGATTGAGCCCGTTCCCGATGACGTCGGGAACGGGCTTTTTTTATCTAGCGCCGATCGCACATCCGCAACATGACCCCTGAAGAAATCATGCAGGCGATGCAGTCCTTGCCGAAGCAGAAAAATCAACAAAGTCTATATCTTGTGCGGCTGCCAGGGCAAAAACAGCCTGTGATGCCCGCCAATGCTAGTGTTCGTATTTTTTCTATGCGGAAAGCGCCCGATAAATCCAGATTCCCACCGCAGTCAGTAGCAATGAAACCAACAAATGCGACGCTGCCACACCGAGCGCCCATATGACTTCACCGCGTTCAATCAGCTCAATCACTTCAACCGAATAAGTGGAAAACGTCGTTAAGCCGCCCAGAAATCCGGTGACCGCAAACAATCGCCACGCTGATGACAATTCCGGGTGTTTGACAAAATAAGCGACAGCGATCCCGACGAGAAAACCGCCAATTGCATTTGCTGCAAAAGTACCCAACGGAAAAAATGCCAGTCGCGGGTTGAGCCAGGCCGATAATCCCCAGCGCGCCCATGCGCCGATGGCCGCGCCCAGTCCCACCGCCAGAAAACCGCTGCTGATCGCATTCAACCCTGCGGCCCTTTTCCTTCCAGCACCGCCCGCAGCGTCGTGGGTATTGGCAACGACTTTCCCGAAATGTAGTCAAACCAGACCATCACGAATTCGCCGATTGCCGCAGGTTCACTTTCGCCTTCGAGTGTCAACGTGCTCACGACTTGAAAGCTGGTGCGCCCGATCTCGCCTGCGAACAGCGCCACTTCAACAGTGGCGGGATAGGTGAGCTGCTTTTTATACGTGACGCTGGCTTTAAGCAAAATCATTCCCGCGCCTTTACCGTCCCAGCGAATGCCGAGCGACTCGCTCCAGATAACACGGCTTTCCTCGAAATAGCGCAAATACGCGGCGTTATTGATATGCCCAAGCGCGTCCATTTCGCCCCAGCGAAGCGGAAACCGTATCGATGATAGTTGCAGGCCCAACTTTGTTTCCGGATGATCCACAGTGCGAAGTTCCCAAGTTAATGTTGCCTCTATAATACTTGCAACCTCAACGAAGACCCAATGCCCCATGAGTGAACGCGAATCAATGGAATACGATGTTGTCATCGTCGGCGCTGGCCCAGCTGGGTTGGCAGCAGCGATACGACTGAAACAGCAAGCGGCAACGGACGGACGCGAAGTCACGGTCTGTATCGTTGAAAAAGGCTCTGAGGTCGGTGCACATATTCTCTCCGGCGCGGTGATGGACCCGATTGCGCTGACGGAATTGATACCCGACTGGAAAGCGCTGGGCGCACCGCTCAACCAGCCGGTAACCGAAGATCGGTTTCTGTTTTTGTCAGAGTCAACTGCGCGGCAAGTACCAAATTGGATGCTACCCAACTGCTTTAAAAATCATGGCAATTACGTGATCAGCCTTGCGAATGTGTGCCGCTGGCTTGGCGCAAAGGCCGAAGAACTCGGAGTCGAGATTTATCCGGGCTTCGCCGCTGCAGAAGTGCTGTTCAACGACGATGGATCAGTCAAGGGCGTTGCCACTGGCGACATGGGCATCGGCAAGAATGGCGAACATACCAACCGCTATGCGCGCGGCATGGAACTCCACGCCAAATACACTTTTTTTGCCGAAGGTTGCCGTGGCAATCTGGGCAAGGAATTACAGACGAAATTCAATTTGCGCGACGGGCGCGACCCGCAGGTTTATGGCTTGGGATTGAAGGAGCTTTGGGAAGTAACACCCGAAAAACATGCGCCGGGGTTGGTGGTCCACACCGCCGGCTGGCCGCTTGACACCGACACCTACGGCGGTTCGTATCTATATCACCTTGAAGATAACTTGGTCGCAGTCGGATTCGTTGTCGGCCTTGGTTACAGCAATCCCTATTTGTCACCGTTTGAAGAATTTCAGCGCTATAAAACACACTCCGCCATTCGCGGATTTTTTAACGGCGGCAAGCGCATTGCGTACGGCGCACGAGCGATCAACGCGGGTGGGCTGCAATCGTTGCCGAAGCTGGCGTTTCCGGGTGGCGTGCTGATCGGCGATGATGCCGGATTTCTCAATGCATCACGCATCAAAGGCAGCCATGCAGCGATCAAGAGCGGCATGCTGGCTGCGATTGCAGCGACAGCGGCCTTAAAAGCCAGCCGCAGCAATGATGAGTTAGCCGACTATCCGGTTGCCTTTGAAGCAAGCTGGCTGCATGAAGAATTGCACGTCGCGCGCAACTTTAAGCCTTGGATGAGCAAGGGCCTTTACACCGGCACCTTGATGGTCGGCATCGATCAGGTGGTATTCGGTGGCAAAGCGCCTTGGACGCTTCATCATCAGCACGCCGACCACGAAACACTGAAGAAAAAATCCGACGTCACGCCGATCACCTATCCCAAACCGGACGGCGTGCTCACGTTTGATCGCCTCTCATCGGTATTCATTTCCAACACCAACCATGAAGAAGATCAGCCAGCACATTTGACGTTGCTCAACGCGACTGTTCCAGTGAATACCAATCTCGCGCTGTACGACGGCCCCGAATCGCGCTATTGCCCCGCTGGCGTCTATGAATTTGTCGAAGCAGCGGACGGCGCCAAGAAATTGCAGATCAATGCCCAGAATTGCGTACACTGTAAAACATGCGATATAAAGGATCCCACCCAGAACATCAAGTGGGTGGTGCCCGAAGGTGGCGGCGGGCCGAATTACCCGAACATGTAGTCCCTGCGGCTACCGCCTTGAAAGCGCAACCAATCCCAACGACCACAGATAGGGGAGGTGTGTCATGAAACCCGTCTCGGAACTGTTCAACAATCGTGCAGGCAGCGGCGCAACACTCTGGAGTGTCACACCGGATGACACCGTATTTGAAGCGATCAAGGTACTCGCTGAAAAGGGCGTAGGCGCCTTGATCGTCATGGAAAAAGGCAAGCTGGTCGGCATTCTTTCGGAGCGCGATTACACCCGCAAAATTGCCCTGCAAGGCAAGAATTCAAAAGAAGCAAAGGTCCGCGACATCATGACTTCCAACGTGTTTACAGTCAGCCCGAAAACGCGAACGCGTGAGTGTATGGCGATCATGTCTGAAAAGAATTTCCGCCACCTGCCAGTTGTCGATGGCGACACCGTTGTCGGCATGCTATCGATTCGCGACCTGATGAACGACATCATCATGGAGC
>JANNRY010000544.1:0-5618 GCA_031401935.1 Betaproteobacteria bacterium
ACATTTCCCACCAAGTCGCCCACCTCCAGATAAGAGTCGTAGGAAGCCGTGGCCCGTTGACCGCTATTGATGAGCGCTTCTTCGGAGACCACAAAAGCTTCGGTCGTGGTGACGGCATGTGCGCAATATTGCGGGAACGCCACATTGCCACGGATAACGCCGATCATCGCCGAATACCACGGCTGGTAGGCATAGATATTGGCCCCGGCGAGTTGGCTGTCTACCATGCTGCGAAAGCGCGTGGCGGCGGCAACATTGTTCGTCAGATCGTTGCGAAGGCGCTGTAATTCGGCACCTACCAACAAAACGCGCGGGTGCGTCACCGGAATCACGGCGGTTTGCGCGACGGCGTTTACGCACGAGAGAACCATTACACAGACGGCAACAGCGATTTTCTTCACGTTCACCCCGATAAAACCGAAACTCAATACAGATAATTTGATGGTTGCAGCAAGAACAATGCCGCGATGTAGCAATTTACCGGGCGTAATGCTCCCCAAAGAACGGCGACACGGTCAGCTATCAAAAAACGCAACTCAGTCTACGCGCCGACCACCCAGCGGCACCAGATAGATCACAGCAATAAGGCGCTGGCAATGATCATCGTCGCGACCGGGTTGTCTTTCACAAAATTCCGCATCGTTTATGTCTCCGGCCAGCGTTCACGGGAGAGGAAAGTCTGACAATGGCGCGTCCGCTTCAGCGAGCCGAGAAGGAAACTTCTCGAAACCTCTTTCCCGTTCGCCCAGAGCCAGTCGAAGGGTTGGGTGGGCTGTTGAATCAATGCCTTGGCGCACTTGCGGTTCGAGACAGTCAGCACGAATGGAGGTAAATGGAATTTCCCAACCTCAATAGCCCGGACCACGTATTTACACGCTGACCCCGTGAAATTTGTCGTATGTGTGGTTGGTGCGCCATCGCACTGACAATCCCGGCCAAGTAAACGAAGATGGGTACATCGCACATAACCAATAGAGGATATCCTTGAACCTACCCCACAACGCTCTCGTACTCGTCGCCGACGGCCGCAAAATGCTTTTCCTGCGCAATCACGGCGAGGGTGAACAGATCGATCTGCGCCTGGAGGCGCATCGCGAGCAGGAGAACGCTGCCAACCGCGATCAAGCGACCGATGCACCGGGCCGCAGTTTCAGCAGTGTAGGAAGCCGCCGCAGCGCGATGGGCGAAACCGACTTCCACCAGATTGAGGAAGACCGCTTTGCGGCTGAAGCCGCCGACATGCTGCGTGTACGAGCGCTTAATGGCGACTTTAAGTCACTGGTGGTCGTCGCGCCCCCGCGCACGCTGGGTGAGCTACGCAAGCACTATCACAAGGAAGTCGAGAGCCGGATTGTTGACGAGCTCCATAAGGATCTGACCGGTTGCACGATCGAAGAAATCGAAGCCGCGCTGGTGCGTATTGAGGCCAAGGCAAGTTAAAACGGCAAGTCGATTCTTGCTGTAACGCTGGTGAGCCAGCGCGTTTGTCAGTCGTCACGAAACTGCAATAAGACCGTTATATGGTTGTCATACGCTGAGCATTGCGGCGACGAAACCATAGGGGGCGACATGACAACGACAGAAATGTTCCGTAGGGACGAAAACACACTGGCTTTCACGGCAGGGCAAACAATTTTCAGCGAAGGCGAAACTGGCGACAGCATGTATGTCGTCGTTGAGGGTGAAGTTAATTTAGTGGTGCACGGCACGCTCGTTGAAACGCTGCCCGCTGGCGGCATGTTCGGGGAAATGGCGTTACTTGCCAAAGAGCCGCGGACGGCCACGGCTGTTGCGGCAACGGACTGCAAATTGACGCCGATCGATTCCAAACGCTTCATGTATCTGATCCAGCAGACGCCTTACTTTGCACTGCAAATGATGCAGGTGATGGCAGATCGACTGCGCCGGATGGATAGTCTTCTCTAGTCGGAAAGCCGTGTGCGGGAAAACTGCGTGTACGGTTTGTTGAGGGAGGATGGTTAACTGCCTGTTTCTCTACTCTACCGTTGGTCGCAACCACTAATGCCTTGAAGAATCTGTCTTAACCGGCCTTCCAATGAAAGCCGCCGCAGTCTTTGCAGCTGCGGCGGCCAACAATCACAGCAAAGTTTGCAGAGCCAGCTTACGGCATAAGTACAGTGTCAATCGCGTGGATCACCCCGTTTGAAGCTGCCACGTCGGTCTTGATCACTTTGGCGTTGTTCACCATCACGCCTTTGTCGGTCGTAACCTTGATGCTTTTGCCGTTCACGGTCTTGACTTCGCCGGCCTTGACGTCTTTAGCCATCACTGACGCTGGCACGACGTGGTAAGTAAGAACAGCAGCTAGCTTGGCCTTGTCTTTCAACAGCGCGTCGAGATCAGCCTTTGGGATCTTGGCGAACGCTTCGTCGGTAGGTGCGAACACCGTAAACGGTCCTTTACCTTTTAGCGTATCGACCAATCCGGCGGCCTGCACTGCGGTGACGAGCGTCTTGAAATTACCAGCACCGGCAGCGGTGTCGACGATGTCTTTTGAGGCCATTGCGAGGGTCGAGCTGACGGCAATTGCCGTGCCCAAAACGATGGATGCTAATGAACGCTTCATTTGTTACTCCTGAGATTTGTGTTTAGATATTAAAAGCAATGTGTTGATTAATATGACGTTTTGATAAAATCCAGACCGTGCCGGCCCAACCTTGTTGATGAATTAGGCCGGCGTCAGAAACTAAATAGTCAAATCGTGACTGTTTGGTCATCACTTGAACGCAATAGTTCAATTTCGAATTCAACCATCAAACAACACTGGCGTTAAACAACAGCTAATGCGGTTATCGGGGGTCAGCGTTGGCTGGCGCTTACTTTAGCTTTCCCCTAGCGCTGGCTGGGGCCCAATTTGAAGGGCGCGGCAAATTGCACAAAATCTGGGGGCCGCAGCCTGGTCGGCACGCGGTGCTCACCGCCGCAGATAGAATCGGTGATCGATGGCATCGACACGTTGGGATCGCGCAGACCCGGGTCGACCGGGTGCACGTTACGGAGGCGTTCGACAGACCTGCGGGGAGGATTGGATGCGTACGAGGCGGGGGCCGGTTAACCTTCTCACGTGACCCGGCTGAAATTGCAACTCGCGACACGCAATCAAGCAAGGTTGCCAAAGGATCTCCGCGCACCCGGTTGCCGGCTGCACGAATTTAAGGGTGGCCTTAGCGGCTACTTCTCGATTACCGTCCATGAAAATTGGCGCATTATCTTTAATTTCAGTGCGAGCGGTTTTGAGTTCGTGGACTATCTGGACTATCACTGAGGCTTTTATGAGCAAAATGCATAACCCCCCACATCCCGGCGAAGTATTGCGAGAGTACTTGCCGGAAGAGTTAACGCGGATCGAAGTCGCAAACGGGCTTGGCGTGACGCGCCAAGCGCTCTCCGCCGTATTGAATGGCAGAGCCGGCGTGAGTGCGGAAATGGCGGTTCGTTTATCGAAAGCGCTGGGAACGACCGCCGACCTTTGGCTGGGTTTGCAAATGCAATACGATTTATGGCGGGTGATGAGTAAACCGATGTCGCGGGTGCAGCGGTTGGCGGCGTAGGGGATTCCATTGGTGTGAACTGTCTTAAAAAACAAATCACGCTGGCCACTCTTGACCCTTGCCGCCCCATGACCACCTCTACTCCCGCACATACCCCGCTTCCCGCTGACTGCGAATCGCCAGCACGAAAACGATGTCGATCACGGCGACATATCGGTACAGAGCGATGTAGCCATGCGTGCGGCGACCGATCACGAGTTCATTCATTTCGCCTGACGCGGGTCGACCGATCAGTGGATTATGTTCAAGGACGCTGATGGCCTGAATGATTTCGCCGATGCGGGCGGCGCGGTCATCGACTTTGTATTGGGCGAGGTGGTCGAGGATGCGATCAATGTCTTCTGCGACTTCCGGGGCGAGCTCGATTCGCGACACAGGCTGCTAGCGCGCCAGTTTCTTTGCGGCGGGGCGGCTTACTTTCTTGCCGGCAACCTTGTCCTTCAGGTAGCGCTGCATGTCCGCCCAGGGGATCGTCCGGCCAGATGCGACGATGGCCGAGTAACGCGACTCCGCGACGCTTATTAAATTGTGCCGCTGTTCCGCCATATCTGCCTTCTCGGCGATGGCCTCAAGAATGAAATTGTGCGACGTGGTTCCCGCGCGTTTGGCGGCGCGTGAAACTTTTTCCTTGAGGTCATCGGGAAGTCGAATCGTGGTGGTGGACATGGCGCGCTCCTGAGTGATGGCCTTAATGTAGCACAGTGGTGCTACACGCGTCGACGGTTCGGCGTGTCAATGAAATGGGCCCTACTCTGGAAGACATGATTCGCGTCGCCACATGTTTGCCCTTGGCCGAAATGATGAATCAAGCTCCAATGACGCCGCCGCAAGAAAAAGCAACGCTGTCATTTCGAACCCAGGTTTAGCGGGTGAGAAATCTGCTGTTGCTGTGTTTTCCTGCAAAAGCAGATTTCTCTCTTCGTTCGAAATGCCAGCGTTTTTTAGATGCCACTACACACTGATCAGCTTCAAATTAAACGCCCGCTCCGCCAGCCACACCAACGCCACTAGCATCGTGAGAAGCGAGCCGCCCATAAACAATCCCCTGCGGTAGAGAGCGCTATTTCGTATCAGATAGGCCACCGGCAGGAATACCGCCACGACGGCCAGTTGGCCGATTTCAACGCCGAGGTTGAAGCCGAGCAGTGAGAGCACAAGTGCATCTTTTGGCAGGCCCAGTTCGGTGAGGACGCTGGCGAAACCAAAACCGTGAATGAGGCCAAAGCTGAAGGCCACCAGCCAGCGCCTCTTCTCCACCACGGGCCACAGATTGTTGGCCGCTGCCAACACCACCGACGCCGCAATCGCGGACTCAACAACACGTGATGGCAGCTCGATGATCTGCAGGGCAGCTAAGGTGAGTGTGATCGAATGCGCGACCGTAAATGCGGTAACCACCCACAGCACTTCTGTGAACGCGATGCGAAACGATGTCACGCCCGTCCATCGTCGTGTGCCGCCCAGGGGCACCGCGTGCACCAACACGGCGGGCAGCAGCAATGCGAGCAAAAACAGGATGTGGTCAAAACCGATCCAGATGTGCCAGATGCCCTCTATCAGATACTGGCCGAACTGCGCCAGCCGCGTGGTCTCGCCGCTTTTGACGGTCAGCACACCAGTGTCCGGTGCGAGCACAGCTGAATGCGAGACACTATCCAGATCCAACCGCAGCAATCCGCGATGCAATTGGTCGATTTCAAACAGGAGCCGGTAATTCACGGCCAGGGCCTGCGTGCTGGACGGGCAGATGCCGGTGAATCGCAGTACGGCATAGGTGCCGTCGGTGTGACTATCCACGAGGTGTTCGGCCGCCTGCAGGATGCAATCGCCGCCGCGTTGCAAGCTTAATCGACCGAGCGCCCAAGCTGAAATGTCGGTGTGGCGCGCGCGCAATTCGCCCCAGGTAATCTCGCCGTCGCTATTGGCATCGAGGCCGATGGCGAAATCGATATCGCGCAGTGCGATATCCCACTGGCCGGTGACTTGCTGCCCTTTGACATTGAGCACCAGGTAGCTATCGCTGGCTTTATGTGCCACGGCGGGCAT
>JANNRY010000545.1:0-2128 GCA_031401935.1 Betaproteobacteria bacterium
GCCTTGGTCGCATCGAGCACGACCTCGAAAATCACTTGCTTGTTCTTGTCGGCAACCAGGGTCGCCTTTTCGGAAATGACCGGGCGGAGCAGCACAGTCAACAAACGTTCCTGATTAATGTGGGGGTCGTTCATGCCAGCACCTCCTCGAATTGCTTGACCGCAGCCCGGGTCAGCAAAACACGGGCGTAGCGCACCAGGCTGACCGGGTCGGCATGCTTGGCTTCCATCACCATGACATCAGGCAGATTGCGCGAGGACAAATACAGGTTGTCGTCGAGATTGTCGGTGATGATCAAAACCTGCTCAAGCCCCATGCTTTTTAGCTTGATGGCCAACAATTTTGTCTTCGGTGATTCGAGCGTCATGTTGTCGATGACCGACAGACGGTCTTCACGCACCAGTTGCGACAAGATTGCCGCAATACCGGCGCGGTGCATTTTCTTGTTGACCTTCTGCGAGAAATTCTCGTCAGGCAGATTCGGGAAAATACGGCCGCCGCCACGCCAGAGTGGCGAAGAGGCCATACCGGCACGTGCACGACCGGTACCTTTTTGACGCCAAGGTTTCTTGGTAGATTTCTGAACGTCGCTACGACCTTTTTGCGCACGGTTACCCGAGCGAGCATTGGCCTGATATGCCGTGACGACCTGGTGAACCAAGGCCTCGGAATAATCGCGACCAAACAATTCGGCAGAAGCGGGCATCGTGCCTGCGTCTGCACCTTTGTCGTTAATAAGCTTGAGTTCCATTATTTGGCCCCGCCTTTCGCGAGCTTCGTCTTGGCTGCCGGACGAACCACAATGGTACCGTTCTTATGACCTGGCACGGCACCCTTGACCAGAATCAACTGGCGCTCAGTGTCAATGCGAGCGACTTCGAGCATCGGCGCAGTACGGCTCACGTTGCCGAGCTGGCCCGACATGCGCTTACCCGGAAACACACGGCCCGGATCCTGCGCCATGCCGATAGAACCCGGCACATTGTGCGATTTGGAGTTACCGTGCGACGCGCGATTCGACGAAAAGTGATGGCGTTTGATAACACCGGAGAAACCCTTACCCAATGAAGTACCCGACACATCGACCTTTTGGCCAACGGCGAACATTTCAACGGACAGGACTGCGCCAACCTTTAAATCGGCAAGTTTTTCCGGTGTTGCTGTGAATTCACCCATGACAGAACCTGCCTCAACACCCGCTTTGGCATAATGGCCAGCTTGTGCTTTAGCTACGCGAGAGGCACGACGCGTGCCATACGCAACTTGCACGGCCGAATAGCCATCGGTATCAAGGGTTTTTATTTGGGTAATACGGTTGTTCGACACGTCCAGCACTGTTACGGGAATGGCGGTGCCATCATCCATAAAAATGCGAGTCATGCCAACCTTCCGGCCGACGAGACCAAGACTCATCATTACATCCTTTTTTAGTTAGCCCAGCAGCGACCGAAATTATTAGAAATCCGTCGCCTGCAAGGTGTTGGCTACTATTGGCCAACAAATCAATGTACCTTTTTGGTACTTTTTAAGTCCTGCTGTTACAGCAAACTTGCCTTATAGCAGCATAGCTACCGGCAAAGAGGCGCGATTATAGCCGTCTCTACAATAAAACTCAAGTACTTACAGCTTGATTTCGACGTCTACGCCTGCGGGCAGATCCAGCTTCATCAGCGCATCGACGGTTTTGTCAGTCGGGTCAATGATATCCATCAAGCGCAGATGGGTACGAATCTCGAATTGATCACGCGATGTCTTGTTCACGTGCGGTGAACGCAGAACGTCAAAACGCTCAATTTTCGTTGGCAACGGAACCGGGCCTTTTACCACGGCACCAGTACGCTTTGCGGTCTCAACGATTTCAGCGGCCGATTGATCGATCAAACGATAATCAAATGCCTTCAGACGAATGCGGATTTTTTGTTTGGCCTGTGGTGCGGTTGCCATGTTTTTTCCTTTGAGAGATGGCGGCTTGTGCCGCCTCTCTACCAATTAATGTACTGGTCGAACGATTTACTTCAAGATTTTAGACACGACGCCAGCGCCGACGGTACGACCGCCTTCGCGGATCGCAAAGCGCAGCCCGTCTTCCATCGCAATCGGGGCAATCAACTGCACCACAATCTTGACG
>JANNRY010000546.1:0-1787 GCA_031401935.1 Betaproteobacteria bacterium
ATGTCGATGTCAGGTTTGCTGGCCGACGTGATGACGCGGCTCGATGAGCTGTCCAAAAACCCATCGTCAGTCACCGGCAAAGCGACCGGCTTTGTCGATCTCGATGAAATGACATCCGGCATGCAGGATGGCGATCTCATCATTCTTGCGGGTCGCCCATCCATGGGTAAGACTGCAATGGCGCTGAACATCGCCGAACACGTCGCGTTAGGCCTTGGTCTGCCGGTGCTGATTTATTCGATGGAAATGGGCGGCACGCAGATTGCTGGACGTTTCTTGAGTTCGATTTCAAAAGTTGACCAGCAGCGGTTGCGTACCGGTCGGCTCGAAGCACGCGACTGGGATCGCTTGAACGTGGGCTTCGCAAAACTCAACGATGCGCCAATTCATATCGATGAAACTCCCGCGCTCACCGCACTTGACTTGCGCGCTCGCGCCCGCCGCATGTGGCGTCAATACATGGGTCTGGGATTGATCGTCGTTGATTACCTGCAACTAATGTCGGCGTCCACCTCGGGTGAAAATCGTGCGACCGAGATTTCCGAAATTTCGCGTTCATTGAAAGCGTTGGCCAAGGAATTGAAAGTGCCCATCGTCGCGCTGTCGCAGTTGAATCGCTCACTCGAGCAGCGGCCCAACAAGCGCCCCGTGATGTCCGACCTGCGCGAATCAGGCGCGATCGAGCAGGACGCCGACGTGATCTTGTTTATTTATCGCGACGAAGTCTACAACCCGGAAAGTGCTGAAAAAGGCACAGCGGAAATCATTATCGGCAAGCAACGTAACGGGCCGATCGGCACCATCCGGCTGACATTCGTTGGCGCCAACACCAAGTTTGAAAATTATGCAGGGCCGCAGGGTGGCGGGCAGGGCTACTAAGCGTAGTCCGGCAACGTTGATCGGATAACATCGTCAGTTGTAGCAGAGATTCATTTTCGAAAGAATCCAATCGCCATGACCCGTCCCATCCGCGCCGAAATCTCCATCGCAGCTCTGCGTCACAACTACGCGCTCGCCAAGTCAAAAGCGCCAAAGTCGAAAATTTTCGCGGTTGTAAAAGCCAACGCCTACGGCCACGGCTTCAAGCGCGTTGCCGCTGCCTTGCCCGATGCAGATGGCTTCGCCACGCTGGAGCTTGATTCCGCGGTGCAGTTACGGGATTTGAAATTTGAGCAACCAATTTTGCTGCTCGAAGGTTTTTTCAGCGAAAAAGAATTGCCAACTTACGTGCTGCAAAATTTCACGTCGGTGGTGCGTGACTTGGAACAAATCAAACAAATCACCGCTGCGAGCTTAACCAAGCCGCTCGATATTTTTCTGAAATTCAATACCGGCATGAACCGGCTAGGCTTGAAAGGGCCGCTATCGGGCTATGCGATCAACATGGCTGCATCGCATCGCAACATCGGCGCGGTGACACTGATGACGCATTTTGCCAGCGCCGACGGCCCGGAAGGTGTGGCGGCTCAACTCGCCCGATTCGATGACATCGTCAAAGCGGCCAAACCAGTATTCGGCAAGAAAGCATTCACACAAAGCATCGCCAATTCCGCCGCGCTCCTTAAATTTCCCGAAACTGCGCGCGATTGGGCACGGCCCGGCATCATGCTTTACGGCTCCTCGCCTTTTGCTGATGTGAGCGCCGAATGGCTGGGCCTGAAACCGGTCATGGCGCTGCGCAGCGAGATCATCGGTGTGCAGGCGCTCGATGTGGGCGACAGCGTCGGTTATGGCGGCGCATTCACGGCGAAAAAGAAAATGCGCGTTGGTGTGGTGGCCTGCGGCTA
>JANNRY010000547.1:0-6951 GCA_031401935.1 Betaproteobacteria bacterium
CAGCGCCGCCAGCCGCGCGGCGAGCTTCACGCCGACCACCAATCTTCCCGCCAGCACCACGTGTACAGCCACCATTACTACCGGTGCCACTGACACCATCGGCACGCCGTTGGCTAGTAATTTTGTCTGGGTCTTCACTACAGGTTTAGTGCCCGATACCACGCGGCCCAGAGTGACACTCACGGTTCCCGCTACCACCGTTGGCGGCCCAACCAGCGGCGTGCCAACCAATACGGCAATCACTGCAGCCTTCAGCGAAGAGTTGGCCCCGGCAACGATCACCGCCACCAGCTTTACCGTGACATGCCCTGCGCCTTGCGTAAATCCTGCGGGTGCTGTGAGCTATGCCGTCGGTTCCAGAACGGCGAGCTTCATACCGGTGGGCGCACTTGCCGCTGGCACCACCTATACCGTCACCATTACTACTGCTGCCACAGACCTTGCCGGCAATGCGCTGGCGGGAAATCAGGCACCGCTGCCAGCGCCGAGCAACTACGTGTGGACCTTCATCACGGCTGGGCCGATTGCACCGGCAAATGTGTCTGTGCTTTCCACCAATCCAACTGCGACGGCGACCGGCGTGTGCCCAAGTGCAAGTATCAACGCGACCTTCAGCGTACCCTCGGGTACACGTATGGATCCGGCTACGATCAGCACCGGAACCTTTAACGTGACCGGGCCTGGACCTGCCTTCACGCCCGTTACCGCGTCGTCCGTGGTACTTGATGTCTTTTCAGGCCGGATTGCGACGTTCACTCCGGCGAACCCGCTCACCACAGGCGTAACATACACGGCGACGATCAAAGGCGGCGCAGTCGGTGTCAAGGATCTCGTGGTACCGGCAAATACAATGGCGGCTGATTTCATCTGGGCATTTACCGTCGGTCCAGCCACGGGCGCTTGTCAGCCAGTTGTCAATCAACCGACGATACCGCTCGCGTCGGCTTCATCGTTCGGCACGTTCGGTGGTTCGGCCGGGATCACCAATCAGGGAATTCTCACCGTGGTCAACGGTGACATCGGCACTACTGCTGTCTCGACCGCGGTGACTGGATTTCACGATGCAGGGCCAGGTTGCACCTACACAGAAACCCCGCTCAACATCGGCACCGTCAATGGAAAAATCTATACGGCGGCTCCACCGCCAACTGTGGCGTGTCCTTCTGAGGGAACGGCGACAACATTTGCGATCGCCACACAGGCTCGCGCCGATGCGCTGGCGGCCTACAACGCACTGGTCGCACGATCAGGCGGACCCGATCCTGGCGCAGGAAATCTGGGTAGCCTCGTGCTGGTACCGGGTGTCTATACCGCTGCCTCTGGTTCATTCAGGATTCAGGGCGGAAGTCTGACCCTCGACGCACAAGGCAATGCCAATGCAGTGTGGGTATTCCAGATGGCAACCACGCTCACCGTGGGTGGCCCCGGTGCCGCATTTCCGCAGAGCGTCATCCTCGTTAACGGCGCACAAGCCAAAAACGTCTTTTGGCAGGTGGGTAGTGCGGCAACTATTAACGCAGGCGGCGGCGGCACGATGGTTGGCACCATCATTGCTCAAACTGGCGTATCGATCTCGACTGCTGGCGCCGTGACGATAGCGACGCTAAATGGCAGAGCGTTATCTCTGGGTGCATCGGTCACGATGGTGAACACGGTTATCAACGTGCCAGCACCTTAATGGCAGACCTCGCCGATACAGCGTACAACGCGCTCACAAACACGTTATGCATTGGTGCAGCCGCCAGCGCCTTTAGATCCTCCCGGAGAACAACATGAAACAAACTAAACCCTCAGGCGCGCTAAAGCTGGTGGCATTCACCGTCGCCATCATCGCGAGCCCATTCACAGATGCATTCGCTGAGCAATCAGGCTGGTATGGCGGCATCAACCTTGGTCAATCTAGAGCAAAAATAGATGACGTGAGAATCACCAGCGGCCTCTTGGGTGGGGGATTCACGTCAGCGTCGATTGCCAATGATGAACGCGATACCGGGTACAAGTTTTTTGGCGGCTATCAGATCAACAAAAATTTTGCGCTTGAAGGCGGATATTTCGATCTGGGAAAATTTGGGTTTACCGCGACCACGGTGCCATTGGGATCATTGACCGGCACGATCAAAGTCAAAGGGGTGAATCTCGACTTGGTCGGCATGCTGCCCATCAGTGAAAAATTTTCGGCCTTTGGCCGCATCGGGGTAACCCGGGCGAAAACCGAAGACACGTTCACCGGCAGCGGCTTGGTGCGCGTGCTTAATCCTAATCCGCGCGCGCGCGATTCGAACGCTAAAGTTGGATTGGGTCTTCAGTACGCGTTCACCGATTCTCTCGGCATGCGTGCGGAGGTTGAACGCTACCGCATCAACGATGCCGTCGGCAATCGGGGCGACATAGACCTCGTTTCGCTCGGTTTGATTTATCGGTTTGGCAGTAATCGACCTGCACCGGCATATGTCGCGCGTGCCACAGCGCCAGAGCCCGCAGCCCCTGCGGTGGCACCAGCGCCTGTTGCCGCCGCTCCTGCGGCCAGACCCGCGAGCAATCCACCGCCGCAGCCGCTGAAAGTGAAGCTATCTGCAGATGCGCTTTTCGATTTCGATCAGGCGACGATAAAGAGTGAAGGCAAACAGCGCCTTGACAAATTAGTAGCTGACCTTCGTGGCACTACGTTTGAATTCATCACCGTCACGGGACACACAGATCGCTTCGGCACGGAGGCCTATAACATGGGACTTTCGACACGTCGTGCCGACGCGGTAAAAATTTATCTGGTGGGCCCGGCAGGTATCCCGGCAGCCAAAATTACCGCAACCGGAGCGGGTGAATCGCAGCCACTAACGAAGCCGGATGAATGCAAAGGTCAACGTCCAACCAAAGCGCTGATCGCATGCCTGCAACCGGACCGCCGCGTGGAATTGGAAGTCTCTGGGACGAAGTACTGAGTCGGCCAACCGGTTGGTTGAGGCTAAGCCGCGTCGCTTACTTCACTTGCGCGCCAGATTTTCCTGCATCATCAACGCGGTCGCTCGTACTTCAGATGAATCGCTGGCGGCCAACTTGGCGATCACATTCTGCTGATCCGTCACTGAGCGATTTTGCGAGAGCTTCAACTTCGCTTCTATTTTTGTAATCGTCACTTCAAAACCGACAATCGCACCGAGCTTGTCCATGTGCGCATCCAGCCCTCGCGGATCCCAGGGGCTGGCAGCGCCAGCTTCATATTGCGCGGCCAAATCACGAACGATTTTCCATTTTGCGGTGGCGTCATCAATTAAGGTCACCAATCCTGTCACATGGACCGCGGCGTAATTCCAGGTGGGCACATTCGGCACGCGCGGGTTTTCATCTGCATACCATGTAGGCGAAATATAGCTGTGCGGCCCGTGGAAAATCGCCAGCAGGGATGCACCATCTTGCAGTACAGCCGAATGTGGATTGGCGCGCGCCATATGGCCAATGAGCACCCCACGCTCGCTGTCCAACTGGACAGGTGCGTGCGTTACCAACGCGCCATCGGTCGTGGTCGAAATTAATGTGGAGAAACCGAAGTCCCGGATCAGCGCGGTGATACGCGCCTGATCGGCTTCATTGAAATGCTTTGGTATGTACATGGAACTCCTAAATACACACGCGCCCGAAGGCGCGTTTCGTGTTCCTCGCCCGAGGGCGCGTTTCGTGCTCTGCGCCGAATTTGACCGTCAGCGGCGGTCCTCCATGCACTTAACCGCTTTTTGGTTGACGCCGGGACCGCCAACATTTGGTCCCCGACAGTAATAGGTGATGCCCAGCGTGCATTCGTAGACTTTGCCGTCGCACGTGGCGATGCCGCGCGGCCGACCGGCGATCACTTGGGACTGGCCAACGATCTGGCTGCGCAGTTCGGGTGTCTCTGCGACATTACCCTGCTCATCCAGCATTGTGCCTGCGGGCATTCCAGCCTTGAGGCGCTTCCAGCGTGCTTTTTCAGCATCGTAACGACCGCGAATCTCTGCTTTACTCTGCTCAATTTTTTGGATCTCGGCGCGAATGGAAGTTGCTTCGTTTGCCGCTCGACGCTGGTCTTGCACCAACTGCGGCGGTGCCTCCTTGGCTTTCGCAGTTTTACTTTTGCCAGCCTGATAGAACTCCATATCATTGTTGAGCTTGGTCAAAGTCTTATCGACGTCCACAGTCCGCACTGTCAGGGTGTCACGGCGTGAGTCAAGACTCGCAATGTCCTTGTCTCGCGCAATATCAAATTCGCGCTCAGCACCATAGGTCGCCACCAACGCGTTGTCGCGCAGTTTTTGCAATGCCATCCGATCTGTTTTTTCCTTGTTGCGAATACGCTCATCGTCATTCGCCTTGAGTTGCTCAGGCGTCAATGGCGCCTCGTACTTGCGTACGACATTGCCATGCTTGCTCATTTCTACGACTGGTTTCTTGGCGCACTGGGGCGGCATGATGTCGCCGTAGTGGGTCACGCCTTTTTCATCCGTACATTTAAACAATGCATGCGCGTTGTCTGCGCTGGCTAACAAAAAAGCCAGCGCGATGGGCGAGAGGGAGGAAAACAAGAATTTTATGCGCATGATATTCATAGGGTGGCACCGTATTGCTGTCGATATAGTTCGATTTTTTCGAGTTTATCGTGTTCCCCGGCTTGATGCTGGAGATAGTTGACGATATCGGCGAGAGTCGCCACGGTAATAACGGGTACGCCAGCGTTTTGGTTGAATTCCTGTGCTGCCGACGTCGTACTGCCCGCCACTGTGCCGACCTCCTGACGATCCAGCGCAATCAGCACACCTGCAGGGGTGGCCCCGGCGGCTCGAATCATATCGACCGATTCGCGTTTCGAGGCACCATCCGAAATGACATCATCAATGATTAATACTCGCCCTTGCAGCGGAGCGCCGACAATCAGTCCGCCTTCGCCGTGATCCTTGGCTTCCTTGCGGTTAAACGCGAACGGTACGTTGCGGCCCATACCTGCCAGAGCAATCGCCATCCCTGCGCTGAGCGTGATGCCTTTGTACGCCGGCCCGAACAACATGTCGAATTGAATACCGGACGCGAGCGCCGCCTCGGCATAGAAGCGCGTCAGACCCGCGAGCGCCGCGCCGTCGCTGAACAGGCCGGAATTAAAAAAATACGGCGACAGCCGCCCCGCTTTGGTTTTAAATTCACCAAAACACAGCGCATTTTGCTTGATCGCGAATTCGACGAATCGGTGGCGGAAATCGTTGGCGTTGTTCATTGGTTTGAATGGGCATGCGGTAATCCCGCATAATCGCGGTTTCCCGTCTGAAATTCAATACTTACTCATGCGAATAATCACCGTCAATTGCAATGGCATTCGCTCCGCGACCACCAAAGGCATGTTTACCTGGTTGAAGCGCCAGAAAGCCGATGTTATCTGTTTGCAGGAAATCAAGGCGCTCGAAAGCGATATCCCGGAAGCGGCACGCCCCTGGAAAAACTGGCATGCGTTTTACCATCCCGCCGAGAAAAAAGGCTATTCGGGCGTGGCGATGTATTGCAAGCGTGAACCCAATAACGTCGTTGTCGGCACGGGCATCAAGTGGATCGACGCCGAGGGGCGTTATCTGCAAGCCGATTTTGGCAATCTTTCGGTAATTTCGTTATATCTGCCGTCGGGCTCGGCGTCCGAGGCGGCGCAGCAAAAGAAATTCCGCTTTCTTGATGCATTCATGACCTATCTGCAGAAGCTGAAAAGCGCGGGTCGTGAAGTTATCATCGTTGGCGACTGGAATATCGCGCACAAGGAAATTGACCTCAAGAACTGGCGCGGCAACAAGAAGAATTCAGGCTTCCTGCCTGAAGAGCGTGAGTGGTTGACTAAACTCTTCGATGAAGTAGGCTACGTCGATGTTTTCCGCCGCCTGATTCCGCTACCTGATCAATACACCTGGTGGTCTAATCGCGGCGACGCCTGGAACAAGAATGTCGGCTGGCGTATCGACTATCAAATCGCGACACCCGGCATCGCCGCCAATGCTGAATACGCACGCATCTACAAGGATGAGCGTTTCAGCGATCACGCACCGCTGTCGATCGACTACGCGTACGAACTATAACGATTTGAAGTTGAAAACTCAGTGCTAAGAATAACCAGCCTCACCCTCGCGCGAGGTGCCAAACGCCTCATTGAAAACGCCAACCTGACGATCTTCCCCGGCCATAAAGTTGGGCTAGTCGGGCCGAACGGCTGCGGCAAATCCACGCTGTTCGCGCTGCTGCGCGGCAAGATGCATCAAGACGCTGGCGATGTTTACGTGCCTGAAAAATGGGTTATTGCCCATGTCGCGCAAGAGACCCCGCAATCGCACCGTACCGCACTCGATTACGCGATGGACGGCGATGTGGAACTGCGGACAGTCGAAAAAGAACTTCTGGATGCGGAAACCAATCACGTTGCCGGCGAAATTATTGCCGACCTGCACGTGCACTACGATCATATCGGCGGCTACGCGGCAAAATCACGCGCCGCAGCATTGTTGTCCGGGCTGGGATTCAATGCCGAGCGCCAGGAACAGCCAGTCGCCACATTTTCCGGCGGATGGCGGATGCGCCTCAATCTTGCACAGGCGCTGATGTGCCGTTCCGATTTGCTGCTGCTCGATGAGCCCACCAATCACCTCGATCTCGATGCCGTGATGTGGCTCGAAGACTGGCTGGAAAGCTATCCGGGCACGCTGCTGCTCATCACCCATGACCGCGATTTTCTCGATAACGTGGTGAAAATCGTGGTGCATCTGGACAACAAAAAACTCAATGAATACACCGGCAACTATTCCGCGTTCGAACGCGCACGCGCGGCGCAGTTTGCGCTGCAATCGTCGGCATTCGCCAAACAGCAAAAGCAGATCGCGCACCTGCATTCATTTATTGATCGCTTCAAAGCCAAGGCCACCAAGGCCAAGCAGGCACAGAGCCGTGTGAAGACGCTGG
>JANNRY010000548.1:0-5278 GCA_031401935.1 Betaproteobacteria bacterium
GTGACCGAAGACGATTGCGGAACGACCAACGGTCTGGCCGTGAAAGCACTAGTCGAGGGTGGCGAAGTCGTTGAGGCATTGCGTGAACGTATTCTTGGCCGTGTTGCTGTCGGCGATATCGTCCATCCCGATACGGCAAGTGTAATCATCAGCTCTGGTGAGATGCTTGATGAAGATATGGTCGATTCGATCGATGCGGCAGGTATTGACGAGGTGAAGGTCCGCACCCCGCTTACTTGCGATACACGTTTCGGTTTGTGCGCCAAGTGTTACGGTCGTGATTTGGGCCGTGGCGTGATGGTAAACGTTGGCGAGGCAGTTGGCGTAATCGCCGCACAGTCGATCGGTGAGCCTGGCACGCAGTTAACGATGCGCACATTTCACATCGGTGGCGCTGCGTCGCGTACTGCGGTTGCGTCGAGCGTGGAAGCAAAGTCGAACGGTGTTGCACGTTTGACGCCTTCGATGCGCTATGTCACCAACGCACGTGGCGAACTCATCGTGATCGCCCGCAGTGGTGAAATCATTATCACGGAAGAAAATGGTCGTGAGCGCGAGCGCCACAAGGTGCCGTATGGCGCAACCTTGTCGGTTAAAGAGGGTAGCAAGATCAAAGCAGGCCAGAATCTGGCCAACTGGGATCCGCATACCCGTCCGATCGTTACTGAATATGCCGGTGAAGTGCGCTTTGAAAACATCGAAGAAGGCGTCACGGTTGCCAAGCAGATCGATGAAACGACTGGCTTGTCGAGTCTCGTGGTGATCGATCCGAAGCGGCGCGGCACGGCGGCAAGCAAAGGGCTACGTCCGGCGGTGAAGCTGGTTGACGCGAAGGGTAAGGATATCAAGCAGTCAAATTCCGAGACCCCGGTGAACATCACCTTTCAGATCGGTGCGATTATTACCGTCAAGAACGGACAGCAGGTAGGCGTGGGTGAAATCATGGCGCGCATTCCACAAGAATCGTCCAAGACGCGCGATATTACTGGCGGTCTTCCACGTGTGGCCGAGTTGTTTGAGGCGCGCTCACCTAAGGACGCTGGTTTACTGGCCGAGATTACGGGCACGGTTTCTTTCGGTAAGGATACGAAAGGCAAGCAACGCTTGGTTATCACTGACTTCGATGGCGTTGCGCATGAGTACCTGATCCCCAAGGACAAGCACGTCACCGCGCACGACGGTCAAGTGGTGAATAAGGGCGAGACAATCGTAGACGGTCCGGCTGATCCGCACGACATTCTGCGCTTGCAGGGTATGGAGGCGTTGGCTCGTTACATTACGGACGAGGTGCAGGACGTGTACCGCTTGCAGGGTGTAAAGATCAACGACAAACACATCGAAGTGATCGTGCGTCAGATGCTTAGACGCGTTTCGATCGTTGATAACGGTGATACACGCTTCATTCAAGGGGAGCAGGTCGAACGCGCGGATGTACTTGGCGAAAACGACCGTGTCCTGAAAGAAGGCAAGAAACCAGCAATCTACAATTACAATCTGCTGGGAATCACCAAAGCGTCACTGTCTACGGACTCCTTCATTTCTGCGGCATCGTTCCAGGAAACCACCCGAGTTCTTACTGAGGCAGCCATCATGGGCAAACGCGATGATCTGCGCGGCCTTAAAGAGAACGTGATAGTGGGGCGTCTAATTCCAGCCGGTACGGGTCTTGCATTTCACCGGGCAAGAAAAAAGGGAGCATTACGGGTGCAGCAATCAAGCGGAATCAGCTTTGGGTTCGACGAGGCAGAGACACCAGCAGCAGAAGAGCAGGTTGCCTAGCCTAGAGTACTAAGCATGCAATATGGCCCGGCTGGTTGACAGCCGGGCCACTACCTTTATATAATCGAAAGCTTTCCGTAATGTACTGCTTTGGTCGTTGGCGGAAATAGATTTGAATTCCCAGCACTAGCAACACTAATAACCTGTAAACGAACCCGACGCTGCTGGCAATACACGCAGCCTCGAGCAGGAAACAATTTAGCCATAGTAAGAACTGAGTGGATATAACGATGCCTACCATTAATCAACTTCTGCGCAAACCGCGGACGAAAATCAAAGTCAAGAGCAAAGTGCCGGCAATGGAAAATTGCCCGCAAAAACGCGGTGTTTGCACGCGCGTGTACACCACAACGCCTAAAAAGCCTAACTCAGCTTTGCGCAAGGTGTGCAAGGTTCGCCTTACTAATGGCTTCGAAGTCATTTCGTATATCGGTGGCGAAGGCCACAATCTCCAAGAGCACTCAGTAGTGCTGATCCGTGGTGGTCGTGTAAAAGACTTGCCAGGTGTTCGTTACCACACGGTGCGTGGCTCACTCGATACGGCTGGCGTGAAAGACCGCAAACAGTCGCGCTCCAAGTACGGCGCCAAAATGCCCAAAGCTGGCGCAGCTAAAGCCAAGTAAATTCAAGTAAGCGCCAGCTAACCCTATTTTGTTTTAACAGGAACCAATCATGCCTCGTCGTCGCGAAGTCCCCAAACGCGAAATCCTGCCGGATCCAAAGTTCAAGAGCACGGAAATCGCCAAGTTTGTTAACGTGTTGATGAAAGCCGGCAAGAAGTCAGTAGCTGAGCAAATCATTTATCGCGCTCTGGATCAGATCCAGAAGAAATCTGGCAAAGATGCAGTTGAGATTTTTATCGCTGCTATCAATGCCGTTCGTCCGATGGTTGAAGTAAAGTCCCGTCGCGTCGGTGGTGCCAACTATCAGGTACCGGTTGAAGTGCGTCCCGTCCGCCGTACAGCGCTGTCAATGCGCTGGATTCGCGAAGCCGCGCGCAAGCGTGGCGAGAAATCGATGGGTGCCCGTCTCGCGGGTGAATTGATGGATGCGGCCGAAGGTCGTGGTTCCGCCATCAAGAAGCGCGAGGAAGTACACCGTATGGCTGAAGCCAACAAGGCTTTCGCCCACTATCGCTTCTAGTTTTTGAATTTTGCCCCGCAGCCCTCTTAAGGTAAGCGGGGCTGTCGGGACAAACCCGGGAAGGGCATTACCGTGGCTCGCAAGACCCCCATAGAACGCTATCGCAATATTGGAATTTCTGCGCACATTGACGCAGGTAAAACCACGACCACCGAACGCATTCTGTTCTACACCGGCGTAAATCACAAAATTGGTGAAGTGCATGATGGCGCGGCCACCATGGACTGGATGGAGCAGGAGCAAGAGCGCGGCATCACGATTACGTCCGCTGCCACGACCTGCTTCTGGAAAGGCATGGCTGGAACCTTTCAAGAGCACCGCATCAACATTATTGACACACCGGGCCACGTCGATTTCACGATTGAAGTTGAGCGCTCAATGCGCGTGCTCGACGGCGCGTGCATGGTCTATTGCGCAGTAGGTGGGGTGCAGCCGCAGTCTGAGACCGTGTGGCGTCAAGCGAACAAATACAAAGTGCCGCGCTTGGCATTCGTGAACAAGATGGACCGCACCGGCGCTAATTTTTTCAAAGTGCACGACCAGATGCGGGCTCGCCTGAAGGCGAACCCGATCCCGTTGCAAGTGCCGATCGGTGCTGAAGAGAACTTCAAGGGCTTGGTCGATTTGGTCAAGATGAAAGCCATTATCTGGAGTGAAGAAGATAAGGGCGTCACCTTCACTTATGGTCCCATTCCTCCGGATATGGAAGAGTTGTGCGCGGAATGGCACAACAAAATGGTTGAGAGCGCTGCAGAAGCCAACGAAGACTTGATGAACAAGTATCTCGAAACTGGCGAATTGTCCGAAGACGAAATCAAGGCCGGTATTCGCGAGCGCACCATTAAGGGTGAAATCGTTCCGATGCTGTGCGGCTCAGCGTTCAAGAACAAAGGCGTACAGGCAATGCTGGATGCCGTCATTGAATACATGCCTGCGCCGACCGACATTCCGCCTGTCAGGGGTATGGACGAAAATGAAGAGCCGATTACGCGTAAAGCGGACGACGGTGAAAAATTTGCCGCATTGGCATTTAAGCTAATGACGGATCCGTTCGTCGGTCAGTTGACCTTTGTGCGTGTTTATTCGGGCGTGTTGTCCAAGGGCGACACGGTATACAACCCTGTGCGTGGCAAGAAGGATCGCATCGGTCGTATCGTGCAGATGCATGCGAACAACCGGGTGGAGATCGACGAGATTCGTGCCGGTGATATCGCCGCTTGTATCGGCATGAAAGACGTTACAACTGGTGAGACGTTGTGCGATCCAGACGCCATTGTGACGCTGGAGCGGATGATATTCCCTGAGCCGGTTATTTCGCAGGCAGTTGAGCCGAAAACCAAGGTCGATCAGGAAAAAATGGGCATGGCGTTGAGCCGCCTGGCGCAGGAAGATCCGTCTTTCCGCGTTCGTACGGACGAAGAATCCGGCCAAACCATCATTTCCGGCATGGGCGAATTGCACCTCGAAATTATTGTTGACCGTATGCGACGCGAATTTGGTGTTGAAGCAACTGTTGGCAAGCCGCAAGTTGCATATCGCGAGACCATTCGCGGTACGGTAGAGAATGCTGAGGGCAAGTTTGTCAAGCAGTCCGGCGGTCGCGGCCAGTATGGTCACGTCGTCTTGAAAGTTGAGCCCAATGAGGTCGGCAAGGGATTTGAATTCGTTGACGCCATCAAAGGCGGTGTTGTCCCGCGCGAATACATTCCTGCAGTCGAAAAAGGACTGCGCGAGACGCTGCCTGCCGGTGTGTTGGCTGGCTATCCGATTGTAGATGTGAAGGTGACGCTACATTTCGGCTCGTATCACGATGTGGACTCGAATGAAAACGCCTTCAAAATGGCCGCCTCCATGGGCTTTAAGGATGGTATGCGCAAAGCGAGCCCTGTGCTGCTCGAGCCGATGATGGCTGTTGAAGTTGAAACGCCAGAAGACTACGCGGGTACTGTGATGGGCGATCTGTCATCGCGTCGCGGTATGGTGCAAGGTATGGACGATATCTCGGGAGGCGGCGGTAAAGTTATCAAAGCGGAAGTGCCGTTGTCAGAAATGTTTGGTTATTCCACATCGCTGCGTTCGGCCACGCAAGGCCGTGCGACGTACACGATGGAATTCAAGCATTACACCGAAGCGCCAAAGCATGTTTCTGAAGCGATCATCAACGCTAAGAAATAGATTTGTATTTACGTTAATTACGATATTTGACGAGGTTAGAAAATGGCAAAAGGCAAGTTTGAGCGTACGAAGCCCCACGTGAACGTTGGGACGATTGGGCACGTAGACCACGGCAAGACGACGCTAACGGCGGCGATCACGACGGTATTGGCCAAGAAATTTGGTGGAGAAGCCAAGGCCT
>JANNRY010000549.1:0-3378 GCA_031401935.1 Betaproteobacteria bacterium
TTTCGGACCGGGAATCGACCATTCCAACTTGTTGACATGGATCGTGCCGTAGAGATAACCGGTGCGCCCGCCTTTTTCAATCTTCCAGAGAAAGCCGCGATCCTTGGCTGCCTTGGCAAGCGCCTGAATTTTCTCGTTCGACGGTGCTGTCGGTGGTGCCGGACAGTTTTGCGCCGTAGCAATTGAAGACGCCAGCAGCGCAATCACAAAAATCAATCGCTTTCGCAACTTTAATGGCGACATGAAAATCGAGGCAAACGCAGACATGAGCATCCCGGGGAAAGGTTGAAAACAACGCCAGATTAAACGACGCAAACATGATGATCGCATGAGGGCGGTGTTTTGCTGCGGCACCAATGATTGCCGACCGGCGCGCATATTTCTGACTGTTGAATCATCACGGCGCTGCATCCCCGGTATCATTGGCTCCATCCCCATGTTTTCGGAGTGTTCATGTCAGCCCAGTCTGGAGTGTTGCGCCGTGCCTTTAGCGGCTTCTGGTCGTTTCTCGATACGAGTCGTCGCGTGATTTTTAATCTCATCTTCCTGTTGATCCTGGTCTTGATCGTCGCAGCAATCTTCAAGGGCGGCTTAAGGATTGAAGACAAAACGGCGCTGATACTCGATCTCAAAGGGCAATTGGTTGAGCAGCGGGCCGGCGGGACGCGAGACCGGGTATTGAGTGAAGTGCAGGGTGATACATCCGGGCAAACGCAATTGCGCGACGTGCTGTCGGTGCTCGATGCCGCCGCAAAGGACCCAAAAATCGAGCGCGTCGTGCTAATGCTCGATGAGTTCGGCGGTGGTGGTTTGGCAACACTGCGCGAAGTGGCCAGTGCGCTGGAGAGATTCAAAGCGAGCGGCAAGCAAGTGGTGGCGTGGGGCGGCAGCTATGACCAGCGCTCATACTATCTGGCAGCGCATGCCAACGAGGTGTACATGCACCCGCTGGGCATTGCGATAATGGAAGGCTTCGGACGTTACCGCAATTATTACAAGGATGCGCTCGACCGACTTGGCGTTCAAGCCAATGTGATCCGCGTTGGCACCTACAAGAGCTTTGGTGAACCTTACTTCGCCAATGCCCCATCCAAAGCGTCGATTGAAGCCGACACGTATTTGTACAACGATTTGTGGGCAACCTATACGAGTGGAGTTGAGAAAGCCCGGAAGTTAGCATCCGGCACCATCAACAAGGACATTGAGGCACTCCCACAGCGCTTCGCTGCCGTCAATGGCAATGGGGGAAAGTTGGCGATCGAGAGCAAGCTTGTCGATGGCCTGAAAACGCGCGATGAACTACGTGAGCTGATGATTCAGCGCGGCGCCAAGGACGAAGAAAACAAAACGTTCCGTCAGGTATCGTTTGAAGCTTACCTAGGCACGCTCAAGGCGCCACGCACCGGCGACATCATCGCCATTGTCGTCGCGGAAGGCGAAATTGGCGATGGCAGTGCGCCACCCGGAAAAATCGGTGGCCGCTCAACATCAGAACTGATTCGTAAAGCTCGCGATGACGACAAAGTGAAGTCGCTGGTGCTGCGCGTAAATTCGCCCGGCGGTAGCGCGTACGGTTCTGAACTGATTCGACGCGAACTCGAACTCACGCGCAAAGCTGGCAAGCCGGTTGTCGTGTCGATGGGAAATGTGGCGGCCTCGGGTGGTTATTGGATTTCGATGGCATCCGATGAAATTATTGCCGACCCCGCCACCATCACCGGTTCCATCGGCGTTTTTGCGATGCTGCCCACTGGCGAAAAAGCGATGGAAAAATTGTCGATCAATACCGGCGGCGTTACCACGACGTGGCTGGCCGCCGCTTACGATCCGCGTCGCGCCCTCGATCCGCGCTTTGCGCAATTGGTGCAAAGCTCAATTGGCAATATCTACGCCGAGTTCACCGGCAAAGCCGCTGTAGCCCGCAAGACCACGCCAGAGAAAATTGACGAAGTCGCGCAAGGGCGCGTGTGGACAGGCAATCAGGCGAAGGAGCGCGGCTTGATTGATCGTACCGGCAGTCTGGGCGACGCGGTCAAATCTGCGGCAGCCAAAGCCAAGCTGGGTGACGATACGCGCGTGCTGTACGTGGAAGCCGAACGCAGCAACTTTGAAAAATTCATCTCGCAAATGGGTGGCGCGGATGTTGAAACATGGATCAACCGAATCATTGGCAATGCCGCCAGCAGCGTTGCGCCGTTGGCTGCCGCGCCCGGGGTTGCGCGCGAAACGCAACGCGAACTCGCATGGATCATGGAAATTGCCGATCGCGCCAAGACCAGCGGCAATCCATTCGCCGCGTATGCGCATTGTTTGTGCAAGGTTGAGTAGGGGTTGCGGACATTGGCCGAAGCGCAGTCTTCGGCCAGCTAGACGACAAAAAGGCGTCTACTCCAGTGCCACCAGATTCGCCATGAAAACGCGATGCGCGGAAATTCTGCCGATTGCCGTGTCAAACATGGCCGCCTTTGAGCCGTCATAGCCGAACACAACAATTTTTCCTGCGATGCGCGCCCGGTCAACTTTGTTGTCGAGAACATCAACGAGTGAAATGACGTCGAAACGTGGTGCGTTGGCCAAATCTATTTTGCGCACCCCGCGGCTATTGGCAACTGGAACGGGTTTACCCGCCAGTTCCAATGCGCAAACGTACAGCGTTTTGACTGCCCGGTGCTGGTAGCGCTCCAGCATGGGTGCCATGTCGACGACTTGTTGATCGATGAAACAAACATTAGCAGCATTTTTCTGCATTTGCGGCAGCGGAATCCAACCGGCCTCGCATGTGACGGCGAAATTCGTTTGCTTGGTCATGATCGCTGAGAAACGTGCGTCCAGCAGATTGGGTTTTAACTCTGCATCGTCGCACCGCGCCTGCAAAATAACTGGTAATTTCGTCATGGCCAATGCCAACGTGTAATCGCCTTTGCCCTTGGGTTGATCAAGGAAAAATTTCAGGACAACACCCTTGGCCCCCAATCTTGCGAGTGCAGTTAGCGCATCCGCATAAACTGCACGGTCATAGGGAAATGCGCCCAGCTTTGCCTCGGACCGTGTATCAATAAAGACGGGCACAAAAGCCGACTCTGCCCGGCATGTTGTCGGTAATGCGATCAGCAACGTGACATATATTTTAGTGACCATCATTCGCATTGTTAGCCCCACCCAGGTTCACACCACACCAATGATGAGGATACACCGCTGCACAGACGCAAGCGCACATGCCCGCAATGACTGGTTCGTGCAATACTCGTTTCCACTATCTGCACCACTTACTTATCTACTTTGATGACGATCAGACCATGCCAAACACCGCCCCGGACAAATTACGCAGCGCCGGTTTTTTTATTGCCCTCATCGCCTTCGTTGTTGCCTCGCTGCTCA
>JANNRY010000550.1:0-5219 GCA_031401935.1 Betaproteobacteria bacterium
GCGACCATGCGCGATAAAGTTGCTCTGCCAACATCACCCGCACCAGTCCATGCGGCAGTGTACAACCGGACAGGGAAAACTGTCTTAGCGCTGACTGTTTGACCGACGCGGCCAGTCCGTCAGCGCTTCCGATAATAAAGCAGGGGCTTACACCTTCGCGCATCCAGGTCGTCAACATTTGCGCAAGATCGCGGGTGGTGAGCCGCTGCCCACGCTCATCAAGCACGAGCCGCTCTGCCTGCTTTGGCATTGCCGCTTCGATCCGAACCGCTTCGCTCTTCAATACCGCGTCAATCGATTTACCAACGCGGTCTTCCGGTTTCAGCTCGATCATTTCTATACGCGCCTCAGACGGCATGCGTTTGGTGTATTCCTCCACACCAGCCTGCACCCACGCTGGCATTTTGTGGCCTAGCGCGACGATAGTAAGCTTCAATCTTCGCCAAAACAAAATGACAAAACACTAGCACAGGCGCGGGTTTGCTGGCATAAATGCCTTGAAAGCCTCGCCTGTGCTAGTGTTTCGACTATTGTTATGTTTTTACGGTTGGGGATGACAACTCTCAATCCGCTGCCGTCTTCCGACGCGAGCCCACAGGCTTCTTGGCTGCGGGTTTCTTTACAGCCGGTTTCTTTAGGGCGGGCTTTTCGACGGCCGGTTTCTTGGCAACGACTTTTTTCAACACCGGTTTCTTTGCAGCGGGCTCTTTGACTGCTGGCTTTTTTATCTTCGCGACAACCGGCCTTTTCACCGCAGGTTTTTTCGCGACTGGTTTTTTGGCTGCCACAACTTTTGCCACAACCTTTTTCGCACTCGACACCGTAGTTTTTTTGGTCACCGGCGTCGATGCCGCCGCTACTTTTTTCTTGACCGCCACTCTAGCTTTCACAGTCTTGGTGACTTTTGCTTTGGCAGCAGTTTTAGGTGCGGCCTTGGCAGGCGTCGGCGCGCTCACGACAACTTTTGGCGCGGACTTGACAGGTTTTGGTTTCGGGAACTCCAGACTACCCTCGCCCCACAACTCCTCAAGTTCATAGAGTTCGCGCATGGCTGGCTGCATGATGTGAACCACGATGTCGCCGCAATCGACCAGCACCCATTCGCCGGATTGTTCGCCCTCGATGCCGTAGATCCAGCCACCGTGCTCCCTGACCTTGTCCATGACATGCCTGGCCAACGCCTTCGTCTGCCGCGTGGAATCGGCGCTGGCGACGGCGATGTAATCAAAAACAGATGTGATCCTGGAAACGTTGATCAGTTTGATGTCGCGCGCCTTGATGTCCTCAAGCGCATCGATGACGATGGTCGTCAGTTTTTTGGTAGCCAACTTAGGTGTTCTACTCTTGTTCGTATAGCTTGTGGTGCTCAATATAATCGCAAACGCCGTCAGGTGCTAAACCGCGTATCGATTGTTGATTTTTCAGGCGCGACCGGATGTCTGTGGATGAAAAGGGTGGGATCGCACCTGCTAGCATCGCATAATTTCCGCCGGACGATTCGCCAAGGCTGCTCACCTCTTTTTGTCTGTTGGCAAGATACCGCTTCAGCGCCGCACTTGCGAGCTGCATTGGATGCGGCTCAGTCTGGCGTATTGCGACCGCAAAATTGGCGAACGTGAATAGCGTTTGCCATTCGTGCCAGGAGTCAAGTCTGGCAAAGGCATCACCGCCGATCAGCCATGTCAGCGCGACATTATCGCCGAGCGCCTTGCGCAGTTCACGCAATGTATCGATCGTATAGGTAGGCCCGGCGCGCGCAAGCTCGCGTGTGTCTATGGCAGCAGCGGAAACATCGGCAGTTTCCGCAAAAGCAATTTTCAGCATCGCCGTCCGATGCAACGCCGACGCGATGGGCAAACGTCCGCGCTGATAGGGATTGCCTGCGGGCAGAAGTGTCAATCGGGATGCGCCGGATTCGGCCATCGCTGCTGCCGTCATCGCGACATGACCATTGTGAACGGGGTCAAACGTACCGCCAAAAAGCAGAATCTGTTTCAATCGGGCAGCAACGATGACGATGAGTCAGTCCGAATTTGCCCACTGCCGAGCACAATCCATTTTTGCGAAGTGAGACCTTCCAACCCGACCGGCCCGCGCGTGTGGAGTTTGTCGGTAGAAATACCGATCTCAGCACCCAATCCATACTCAAAGCCATCGGCAAACCGTGTCGACGCATTCACCACCACCGAGCTGGAGTCAACCTCTCGCAGAAAACGCATCGCCCGCGAATGATCTTCGGTAATGATGGCATCGGTGTGCTGCGAGCCATATTTGGCGATGTGCGCGATAGCTTCATCCATGCCCGCCACGATTGCGATGGAAACGATCGGTGCCAAATATTCGGTGTGAAAATCTTCATCGGTGGCACTTTTGACGCCCGTGATTCCGGCCGCTTCAAGAATAGTGCGACTTTGCGGGCAACAACGCATTTCGACGCCCTTGTCGGCGTAAATTCGCCCGATCATCGGCAATACCGTCTTGGCAATCGCTTCCGCCACGAGCAAGGCTTCCATCGTATTGCACGGCGAGTAGCGCTGGGTCTTGGCGTTGTCAGCGATGCGAACCGCATTGTCGATGTCGGCTTTGTCATCGACATAAACGTGGCAAATGCCATCAAGATGTTTGATGACCGGCACCTGCGAAGCCGATGCAATGCGCGCGGTGAGGCTCTTCCCACCGCGGGGAATGATCACGTCGATCACCCCCTTCATATTCAACATTTCACCCACAGCCACACGATCAGTTGTGTTGATCAATTGCACGGCTGACTCGGGTAGCCCGGCTGCCCGCAAACCCGTCGCCAGACAATGGTGAATCGCACGATTGGATTCGAGCGCTTCCGAGCCCCCACGCAATATGCAGGCATTGCCCGACTTCAAACACAGTGCCGCCGCATCGGCCGTGACATTCGGACGTGACTCATAAATGATGCCGATGACGCCTAATGGCACGCGCATTTTTCCGACCTGAATACCGGACGGGCGAAAACTGAGATTGCTGATCTCCCCGGCCGGGTCAGCAAGTGCTGCAACTTCGCGCAGGCCATTTGCCATGGCCGCGATGGATTTCCTAGTAAGCATCAGGCGATCAACGAACGCGGCGTCATTGCCGCCATCGCGCGCGCGCGCGACATCCTTCACGTTGGCAGCAAGTATGACTGCGCTATTTTTTTCGATCTCATCTGCCGCCGCCAGCAGCGCCATGTTTTTCTCGCGCGTCCCTGCCTTTGCCAGCACCCGCGCCGCATCCTGCGCCGCATTGCCCAGGCCGCGCATGTAGACGCTGATATCGTTTGTCGAGTGAGAAGCCATGTCATTCATCGCTACGCCGCTTTCATTAATGCGGTTCCCGCAAGGCCGCAGGCCAAGGCGCACAACGCGTCCCACGGGTCATTTTGATTCAATCCCTTGATCATGCGATCAATCTGGGCGGCCTGCAAAAGCAGCGCATGGATAGAGCTGGCGCTATGGTGGCGCGCGACGCGTTCGACGTCTCGTGCCTTGGATGGATGTGGGGGCCGGCCAGCGCGCGTCACGCCGCGTACGCGGGCCAACATACGGATTTCGTTGGTTAACACCCACAGAATCAGCGGCGGCGCTTCGCCTTCCGCCTTGAGGCCATCGAGCATGCGTTGTATTCGTCCAACATCACCTTCATAGGCTGCAGTTACCAACTGAAAGGGATTAAAGCGCGACACATTGGCAACGCTATCTTCAAGCAGGCCAAGCGAAATCTCGCCGGGTGCACACAGCAATGCCAGCTTTTTTAATTCCTGCTGTGCGGCAAGCAAATTACCCTCAACCCGATCAGCTAGAAAATCCAGCGCTTCTTCACTCGCAAATTGCTGCTGCCGTGCCAAGCGACCTTTGAGCCACTGGGGCAGACGAGCGCGGTCGATGGGCGCAGCTTCAATCATTGTTGCCACCGATTCAAGCGCCGTAAACCATTTGGTTTGTTTGCCCTGCCAATCGATCTCAGGAAGCAGCACCAGCGTCACGGTGTCATCTGGCAGACGTTGGCAATATTGCGCGATTGCATCCGACCCTTCCTTGCCAGGCTTACCCGTGGGAATTCTGAGTTCGAGCAAGCGCTGTGTGGCAAAAAGTGAAAGCGCGTTCCCGGCAGACCGTAGCTGACCCCAGTCAAACCCCGCGATGGCGGTAAATACTTCACGTTCAACGTAGCCGGTTTTTCGCGCGAGTTCGCGCAGCGCGTCCGCTGCCTCAAGTGCGGCAAGCGGTTCGGCACCGTGGATTGCATAAAGCTTTGCGAGCGAAGTCGGCGGGTGCTCAATAAAATTTTCAGCGGTAAGGCGCATCGATGAAGTTTAACAGCAGAGGATAAAGAGAGATGGGTGGCAAAGATGCACCGTGACTAAACCGGACGTTTTATCGCTGTCATGCGACGCAATATTTGCCCGACCGCATCGCGCTCCATATCCTGATAGAGCAATGCCTCTTCCTGTTGCTTGGCGATGATGCGCGAATCGTCATAACTAAGAATGCGTGATAACTGAATCTCGCTGGTGGGAATAAATACGCTGCCCTTGGCGTCTACCAACTGATAGCTAACACGCAACTTGAGCTCGTATTCGCGCACGCGCCCTGCGCCCGAGAGCGACAGAATTTGCCGTTCACGCCTATCTTCAAGGATGTTGAGTTGCGCATCTGCGTCTTTGGGGCTTGGCATCAGCTTCGTGGGGATGTTGGCGAGCTCGCGCTTGAGCGCCGAGGCAACCACCGACGTGCCGGGGGTTGAAACGAATACGCTCGAAAATGGCAACGCGTACTGGCCGCGAAGCTGGAAGCCGCACGATGACAACGCCGCCGTCAACAGCAATGCCGCAACAATTGGGATGCCGCGCGAAGTAATCATTCAGACCACCACATTGACAAGTTTGCCCGGCACCACGATCAGGCGTTTGATCGGTTTGCCTTCGGTGTGCTTCGCAACACCGGCATCGGCGATTGCCATTTGCTCAATCATTTCCTTGGTCGCCGCTTTTGGCACGCGAATGCTGCCGCGCAGCTTGCCGTTGACCTGCACGACCATCTCGATTTCGTCTTGCTCCAGCGCGACGGGGTCGGGTTCGGGCCAAGGGGCATCGAGGATGTCGCCCCACTGTTTGGCGAGGCCGAGATCATTCCATAACTGCCACGTCACATGAGGACAGGCGGGGTACAAAACGCGCAACAGGATTGACACGCCTTCACGCACAA
>JANNRY010000551.1:0-1570 GCA_031401935.1 Betaproteobacteria bacterium
ATGCTCACGCCAAAAAGCCGTAACACATGCTCTGAAAATACTCCAGAACCATTCATCACATGATAGACCAGTGAAATGAGGAGATGTGAAGCGGGAAGTTTGGCAACCGGTCCGCGTCCCGGGTCCTGCTGGGTCACGAAGCCATCCATAATCGAGCCAAAAAGACTTTCAAATTTGCCAATGAAATTCGTGCCGGAACCAGTTAACTTGTAAAACATTCACCTCAGATATGGGTATTTTTTAAAAGTACAAGTTAAATATTTTAAGATTCTTTCCCTAAAGGCATTGCCACTAGCCCCAATGCCTTTAGGGAAAGCTGATCGTTTCGAATGTATAATTACCTTCGATTGATTCATTGATTGTTAGCCTTGGCCAGCCACCAATCGGTTGGCGAACCTTGCGTGGGCAGTTACGCTTTCGTCTCGGAGGTGTAGCTTGTCTGATGATTGACTCCCTAACTCGGCCGAACATGTTTTCCATCGTCGATTCAGTTAGCAAGCCATCCGATACCGCCAGAATCATCCAAAACGCATTCATCTGTTCTAGCGTCTTGACGAAACTGATACTCAGGGGATCGACATCGCCACTCCTTGCTGCTGCCAAGCGTTGTTCTGCTATGATCGCACAAGCCATCAACAGTGCCGCCACTTCCTGCGCGGCGGTTATCGGTGTATGACTATGCAAAACATCTCCACCCCTCATGTTAATTTTGAGTTCCTTGTAAAAGATCTCGTGTTCCCATCTGAAGCCATAAAGTTTTAACAGCTCCATTCCCGGATACTTCTTTTCGTCGGTAAGAGTTGTCCAAAACCTCACTTCTAGCCATTTTTTGTTTCCCGGCTTCCTGATCCTTCCCCTGATTTCCCTCACTTTGATCGCCTCCTGGAGCCCTCCTTTCCTGCCGCTTGGATTAATGCGGACCAATGCACTGCCGTCCGAAAGCCTTTTGATCGTTGTGCATTTGACATTCGCCCTTGCCCTGACAAGCACCTCGCTCTTTCTCGTGCGGCAAGCTTTCATGATTTCTCCTAGATACTTCCCACATCCGCTCAGACGGTCCACGATTAGAAGGGAGTATTGAGGCAGACTTTCGAGAAGTCGTGCGGTGAGCGTCCACTCGCATTCGCCCTTGATCCCAACCTCGGCAGCCAGTGGATTGTGTAGTCCAAGTTCGACAAGCACACACATTTCAAGCTTTGCAAACGCAGCTTCGAACCTTCTGGTGGATGCTTTCGTCATGTCTTTGAGAACCTGAGGCGTGTTGGTCACGCTCCAGCGTGAGCCATCAATCCCACAGAGACGCCATCCCTTATAGAAGCAACTCTTGTCGATGTCCTTTTCCGCAAGAGGCTTCAGTGCGTTTTTCATGAGCCATGCGAAAGGTTCGAGACCAATTCGCTGGCGGCGTTCAGATAGAGAACTGTCCTTGATGCTCACGCCAAAAAGCCGTAACACATGCTCTGAAAATACTCCAGAACCATTCATCACATGATAGACCAGTGAAATGAGGAGATGTGAAGCGGGAAGTTTGGCAACCGGTCCGCGTCCCGGGTCCTGCTGGGTCACGAAG